>CAYTNI010000390.1:0-3206 GCA_964439115.1 uncultured Saprospiraceae bacterium | reverse complement strand
CCTCCGGGGTGGTTCCACAGATTTCCGCCATCATGGGCCCCTGTGCGGGCGGAGCGGTGTATTCCCCGGCCATCACCGACTTCATTATGATGGTAGAATCCACCTCCTACATGTTTGTTACCGGTCCGAATGTGGTCAAAACCGTGACCAACGAGGATGTGAGTTCGGAAGACCTCGGCGGCGCTATGACGCACGCCGTCAAGTCGGGCGTGACGCATTTCACTGCAGGAAACGGACTGGAATGTTTAGCCCTCATCAAACAATTGCTGAGTTATCTCCCACAAAATTGCGAAGATACGCCGCCGGTATTGCCTTACGAGCCCGGCGACGAAGAGCGGCCCGAATTGCGCCACATCATTCCGGCGGATTCAGCGCAGCCTTACGATATGCGGGAGGTGATTGCAGGTATTGCGGATGAAAATACTTTTCTCGAAGTGCACCGCGACTACGCTGAAAACATCGTGGTAGGCTTTGCCCGTCTTGCCGGCAAGGTCCTTGGCATCGTTGGCAACCAGCCCATGAACCTTGCCGGAGTACTTGATGTCAACGCATCCCGCAAGGGAGCCAGGTTTGTGCGGTTTTGCGATTCGTTCAACATCCCGCTGCTCGTGCTGGTGGATGTACCCGGATTTTTGCCGGGTACCGATCAGGAGTGGAATGGCATCATCGTGCACGGCGCCAAATTGTTGTACGCCTTCAGTGAGGCTACCGTGCCACGGGTGACGCTGATCACGCGAAAGGCTTATGGCGGTGCTTATGACGTAATGAACTCCAAGCACATTGGCGCTGATATGAACTTCGCCTGGCCGAGCGCAGAAATTGCCGTGATGGGCGCCAAGGGAGCCTCCGAAATTATCTTCCGTAGGGAAATACAATCCGCAGATAATCCGGAACAAATGCTTGCAGCCAAGGAGCGGGAATACCAGGAAAAGTTTGCCAATCCGTACCGCGCCGCTTCGAGAGGATTTGTGGACGAGGTGGTGGATCCGAAGGATACCCGAAGAAAGCTCATCAAAGCTTTTTCCATGCTGGAAAATAAGGTGGCTCATAACCCGCGCAAAAAGCACGGCAATATTCCGCTTTAATTGTTTAATATATAAGGATTTAATTCATGAAAAGAGTACTCATCACCGGTGCTGCCGGCTTCCTTGGATCCCATCTTGCTGACCGCTTTATAAGGGAAGGCTATCATGTGATTGGTATGGACAACCTCCTCACCGGCAACATGGACAATATTGCCCACCTATTTCCATTGGAGACATTTGAGTTCTATTTTCACGATGTGTCCAAATTCGTACACGTTCCCGGCGAGCTGGATTTCATTTTGCATTTTGCCTCGCCGGCGAGTCCGATAGACTACCTAAAAATGCCCATACAGACGCTGAAGGTTGGTGCGTTGGGCACCCACAATCTGTTGGGACTGGCCAAGGCAAAAAATGCCCGCATCCTGGTGGCCTCCACCTCCGAGGTGTATGGTGACCCGCTGGAGCATCCGCAGACTGAAAACTACTGGGGCAACGTCAATCCGGTGGGGCCGCGTGGGGTTTACGACGAGGCGAAGCGTTTCCTGGAGGCCATTACGATGGCGTATCACAACTATCACGGGGTGGACACCCGTATTGTGCGCATTTTCAACACTTATGGGCCGAGGATGCGCGTGGAGGATGGCCGGGCACTGCCTGCATTCTTTGCGCAGGCCATCCGTGGAGAGGGACTTACCGTGTTTGGCGACGGCTCGCAGACCCGTTCATTCTGTTATGTGGATGATTTGGTGGAGGGCATTTACCGGCTGTTGCTGAGCGATTATCACCTTCCTGTCAATATCGGCAACCCCGATGAAGTGTCTATTCTCGAGTTTGCCCGCGAGGTATTGGAGCTTGTCCAAAACCCCAAGGCGCACATCGTATATCGCCCGCTACCTGCTGATGACCCCAAAATACGCCAGCCGGATATTACCAAAGCCCGTACAATATTAGGCTGGGAGCCGCGGGTGCCGCGGGCGGAAGGCATGGCCAAGACTTATGCTTATTTTAAGGAGGTGGTGACGCCTTAAATATCGGTTTTTGGGATGGGTTTGGGGAATGATTTATTCACCGCACCCATCGAGGTAAGGGAATCAAAAATGCTGTGTATAACTACTTTGGGAATGGCAAATAAATAAGATTAACAATATCGGTTAGCCTCAGTTCGTATTCCCAAACCCGAACTGAGGCTAACCTTCAAAGTTTGGCCCAAAAATTATACACTACACTTTATTTGCACGCAAAATGCTTAAATTTGAGCGCTTTATTTGAACACAACAGTTTTTTCTCAAATTTGTAGTGAATAAATTATACACTACATAGCACTGCTTCAAAAACAGGTAGGACACGATCCGGAAAACCCACATGCCAAACCTCTTTTCCTAGCTCTTTGACCCATTTTTTATTTATTTTCAGGCGCTTATACTCCTGCAGCATCAAGGCACTCTCTTCATAAGCCGTCCAGAATACCCCCTGCTTGTACAGCCATATCCGGCTGCCGTCCTCTTTTGCTAATTTTTCTGATATTTTCATGCTTCAATATTCTTATTAACCAAATGGTCAACTAGTCAAATTATTGTGCCACGCACCTCAGGGAAAACCCATTCGTACGGTAGTCGTAGCCCATGCCGGTACCCCCACTATAGAAGTTCATGTACCAGGCATAGCCAGACCCCGATACCGTACTGCTCCAGTAGTACCCGTAGTTGCCCCGATTGAAGAGCGTACCGGTGAGGCGGCCCCGGTAGCCCCCAGCCGGCAAAAAGAGGTCATTGCCAAATTTTTTTCCTGTGTCGTAATTGGTAGATAAGTCCGACCAGGACCCGCCCGAATTTACCACATTTTCAGGGGTGCCATTATTGGCAATCACGCCCTCCCATTGAACCTTGGAGGGTACGCGAAATCCCTGAGGGCACGGATCCTGAGATCCTTTTGCGGTTGGAGTATCCGTCCAGCCTGTATCTCCGGCATTGCTATTGCTCCAGAGGGTAATAGATCCTGCATTATCCTTGTTGTCAGTTGGACCCCAGGGGCCGGCAGCGCCATAAATAGGGATGATACAAGGATTAGTGGCATCAGTACCATCTATTCCAATACAGGTGGGCTTTCTTCCCCACTGGTAGTAATTACCTATGATTTCATAACTCGGTGTAAATGGATCGGCACGGGTATTGTAGGCGCCCA
>CAYTNI010000389.1:0-3209 GCA_964439115.1 uncultured Saprospiraceae bacterium | reverse complement strand
GCACCCAGCAGTATGAAGCTCTGCAATTGCTTAATCAGCTTTGTGCAGTGGATCGCCTGCTGGCCAATCTGAGTACTAAAAGGGAAACCGATCTCGCGGAACAGGGGCGTCGCCTCTTTCGAAAACTTACGCCGGGTAATTTTCCTCACCTTAGGGGTTTTATTCAAAGAGACCTTCAGGAATTCGAAAAATTCTTCAACGGTATGTCAGACCTGGAACAGCGCTATTGCATTGCCTTTTCCGGGTTTATCGCCAGAGAACATCAATTGGCTAAAACTGGTCTGCTCGGAGTGGACAACGTGAACGGGCTTGCATCGCTTTGGCTTAGTACGCCCCAGGAAAAGCAGGCCCAATTCCAGATGTTTCAGCGCCTTCATCTGGTAGATGCCCGCGCCAAAGAGGAAGATCCCATCCTTGAACTCGACAGAAACCAGGGGGAGGATGATCTGGCAAATTTCAGAAAGGGCGATATTGCAGTATTGTATCCTGCCGATGATTCCGGGAACGGGGTATTGAATAATCAGATTTTCAAATGTACCATTATTGAATTATCCCCTCAAAAAATCAGGGTCCGGCTGCGGTCGCGACAATTCAATGATACCCTGTTCAGGCGATTTCAGTATTGGAATATCGAACACGATATGCTCGACGTATCTTTCGTGTCCATGTACCGCGCACTTCGCGAATTTGCCTCCAGCCCTAAGCGCAAAAGGGATTTATTCCTAGGCCTGGAGGCCCCTCGACAGGGAACACCGCTCACCGTACCGCTATCCGCAGAGCTTACTGAGCAACAACAGGACATCCTACGAAAGGCAATCGCTGCGCCCGATTATTTTTTGCTGTGGGGACCGCCCGGAACGGGTAAAACCAGTATGATGCTCAAACACCTGGTCGGATATCTTTTGCATCATACTCAGGAAAATATTCTCCTCCTGGCCTATACTAATCGCGCCGTGGATGAAATGTGCGAAGCAGTGGAGGCACTTGGGGGGAACATCCGAAATCTGTATTTCCGAATAGGCTCTCGTTATGCTACCCATCCGGATTATCACCGGCAATTGCTGGATGGCCTCATGGAAGGTACCCCTACGCGACAGGCATTAAAAGAAATGATAGGTAGTCGCCGCATTGTGCTGGCAACTGTCGCTTCCATCGGCAGTAAGCCGGAAATTTTACAACTCAAGCGCTTCCACAGAGTCATCATAGATGAAGCCTCTCAAATTCTGGAACCCATGCTGGCGGGGCTTCTTCCCCGGTTCGAGCGCTTCATCCTTATTGGCGACCATAAACAGTTGCCCGCCGTCGTGGCTCAGGCTCCCGATGTGTCGGCAGTAGAAGATCCGGAGCTGAATGGCATCGGATTGTTCAACTTGCGAAATTCTTTCTTTGAAAGGCTCTTTAAATACTGCGTCCGACATGACTACCACTGGGCTTTTGCTCAACTTAGCAGCCAGGGTAGGATGCACCGGGATATCATGGCCTTCCCCAATAAATACTTTTACCAGGATACCCTGTCTATTCTACCGGCGCATGTGCCGGGGCACTTGCGGCAGATACAGGCACCAGGCATCGCTTCAGAAACTCAGGAGTCGGGCCTTTTGGCCACTCTTGCCCACCAGCGGGTGGTTTTCCTATCCACTCCGACAGATGAAGAAGGAGCGGCCCGCAAGACCAACCGGTTTGAAGCAGAGCGCATCGCCGACCTGGTCGTGGCGTATCGGCAGCTCTATGCCGGTTTGGACAAGAGCATGGGGGTGATTACCCCTTTTCGCGCCCAAATCGCCAGAATCCGTATAGCGCTTGAACAGCGTGGTATCCATCCCGATGAACTTACCATTGATACCGTGGAACGCTATCAGGGCGGTGCAAGAGATATTATCCTTATTTCCTTATGTACCAATAGTTTGAGTAACCTGTCCTCCCTCATTTCGCTTTCTGAAGAGGGGGTGGATCGCAAACTAAATGTGGCGCTCACCCGCGCCAGAGAACACGTGGCGCTGGTCGGCAACGCCGAACTACTCAAAGGCCACGGTGTTTATGGTGCATTGGTGGAAGAATATGCTGTATATCTCTCAAACGAAAGGGAATGAAGCATCTTAAATTATTATGTACTTGCCTGCTTTTGACCACTTCCCTAAGTGCGCAAAATGTTTCAAAGACATCCTTTTTGGTTCCATCTGATACCTTGCATCCGACTCGCCTGGGATTGTGCCTGGGAGGAGGGGCACTGTTGTACACCGGAGCCTCTATCGGGCTATATCACGCCTGGTACAAAGGCTTTGAGCTGACAAGCTTCCACTTGTTCAACGACTGGAGAGAATGGCGGCACATGGATAAGGCAGGGCATTTTTTTACCACGCACATGGAGAGCAACTTAACCTTTCGGGGTGCCCTCTGGACGGGCATGAATCGCAGGACGGCCGCATGGGCGGGCTTTGGCGTGGGCATGCTTTTGCAATCCACTATTGAAGTGATGGATGGATTTTCGGCCAAATGGGGTTTTTCGCTTTCGGATATGGGCTTCAATTTATTGGGGGGCGGTTTGTTTTTATCTCAGGAACTGCTCTGGCAGGAACAGCGCTTCCTGGTCAAAACCTCTTATATGGAGCCAACCTACTCCCAGGATCCTTTTGTATCGCTCGATGGAGCTGCAACGACCTCACTGATGGAGCGGGCACGGGATTTATACGGCATTTCATACGCAGAGCGCTTTTTAAAAGGGTATAATGGCCTTACGGTGTGGTTGTCGGCCAACCCTGCATCCTTTAGCAAATCTTCTAAAGGACGGTGGCCTTCCTGGCTCAACCTAGCCGCGGGGTACGGCGCAGAGAATCTCTTTGGTGGATTTGAAAACCGCTGGGAAACCAATGGCCATGTCTTTGTAGCAGATGATCGTCTCCATCCCCGCTTCAGCCAGTATTATCTGTCGCTGGATATTGATTTCAGCAGGATTCCTACGAGAAAGCCCTGGCTAAAAACCCTTTTTCATACCATCAACTGGTTGAAAGTGCCCGCACCGGCTATTGAATTTCAATCTCGCGGAAGGGTCAGGATCCACCCATTAATGTGGTGATGCTTTTCAAATTAAAGGGAAAGAGACCGATCGAACTTGCAGTTTTCTTCAACGGAAGCCCTCTAAATTTTGTTTTCAAAAGAAATCAAACTCAATATGAACAAAGAACAACATGAATCCGGCAATATTTGGGGTC
>CAYTNI010000388.1:0-3221 GCA_964439115.1 uncultured Saprospiraceae bacterium | reverse complement strand
ATCGGATGTATCACCATTGATCCAGGCAATCCCAATGTTCTTTGGGTAGGTACCGGCGAAAACAACAACCAGCGCTCCGTAGGTTACGGCGATGGCGTTTACAAATCTGAAGACGCTGGAAAGACTTGGAAAAATATGGGGCTCAAAAATTCTGAGCATATCGGAAAGATTATTGTACATCCTGAAAATTCTGACATAGTATATGTTGCTGCGGTCGGCCCATTGTGGAAAGAAGGCGGCGACAGGGGACTGTTTAAGACTACGGATGGCGGTAAAACCTGGCAGGCTGTCCTTACCATTGATGAACACACCGGCGTAAATGATGTATTGATGGATCCCCGAAATCCGGACATCCTATACGCAGCGGCCTTTCAGCGCCGTCGCCATGTATTTACATACGTGGGCGGAGGCCCCGGAAGTGGTATGTATAAATCCAAAAACGGGGGTCAATCATGGGAGAAAATCAACAGCGGGTTGCCCACTGTGGATATAGGTAGGATTGGACTTGCCATGGCACCATCAGACCCCGAGATGATTTATGCCGTGGTAGAGGCGGCCCAGGACAAAGGAGGTTTCTTCCGTTCAACCAACCGAGGAGCAAGCTGGGAAAAGCGCTCCGGGCATAATACTTCAGGCAATTACTACAGCGAAATCGTGGTGCATCCCCATCAGCCGGAAACTATTTTTTCCATGGACGTATGGATACAAATGAGTACGGACGGCGGAAAAACATTTAAAATGATGGGCGAAGAGTTTAAGCATGTGGATAATCACTCCATGTGGATTGACCCCAAGGATACCAATTACTACCTGGTGGGTTGCGATGGTGGAATTTATGAATCTTTCGATGCAGCTAAAACTTGGGTTTTCAAGGCCAACCTCCCGGTAACTCAGTTTTATAAAGTGGCGCTCGACAATAATGAGCCATTCTACAATATCTATGGAGGAACTCAGGATAACTTTAGCCTTGGTGGGCCTTCCCGTACCAGGAGCGCTCACGGGATCGTCAATTCAGATTGGTTTATTACCAATGGCGGAGATGGCTTTGAGTCTGCAATAGACCCTAAAAACCCAAATATTGTCTATGCACAGGCACAATACGGCGTGTTGGTGCGCTACGACAGGCAAAGCGGAGAAATTACGGGAATTCAGCCCAAACCCGGAAAAGGCGAACCAGAATATCGTTGGAATTGGGATGCCCCCTTGATGACTTCTGCCCATGTGGATAAGCGTCTTTACTTCGCCGCCAATAAGGTATTTCGAAGTGATGATTATGGCAATTCATGGACGGCCATCAGCCCCGATTTGACCCGCCAGGTTGATCGCAATACCCTTCCCGTGATGGGCAGAATCCAAAGCGTGGATGCCGTAGCGAAAAATTCAAGCACTTCCCCTTACGGAAACTTAGTGGCTTTTCATGAAAGCCCGCTGGACAAAGATCTCCTCTTCGCAGGTTCTGACGATGGCCTGATTCATATTACAGAGGATGGCGGAACTACCTGGACGGCAGTGGACTGCAATACCATTCAGGGGCTTCCGGAGAGGACTTATGTCAATGCCCTTTTGACTTCTCAGCATGATAAAAATGTCGTGTATGCCGCATTTAATCACCATAAATACGGAGATTTTCGCCCATACCTTTACAAGAGCACTGACCGCGGGCGGACCTGGAAGCCTATGGCCAATAATCTTCCCGAAAGGGGATCTGTTTATGCCATTGCGGAGGATTTTAAGGATAAAAACCTGTTGTTTGTCGGTACTGAATTTGGTTGCTTTTTCAGCAATGATGGCGGCAGCTACTGGAAAGCCCTTAAAGCGGGTCTTCCGACCATTGCTGTTCGAGACATTGCCATTCATCCAAGGGAACATGACCTTGTACTGGCCACATTTGGCAGAGGCTTTTATGTGCTTGACGATTACTCCCCGCTAAGAGCGTTAAATAGTGAAGTACTTCAGTCATCGGCAGCGATATTTGATATCAAAGATGGATTGATGTACCATGAAAGTATGCCCCTGGGTCTCAGAGGAAAATCCTTTCAGGGTCATGCATACTATGCCGCTCCAAATCCGCCTCCCGGCGTGATATTCACCTGGTATTTGAAAGAGGAGGCTAAGACGCTTCGTCAAATTCGTCAGGAAAAGGAAAAGGAACAAATAAAAAAGGGCGAATCGGTAGCATATCCTACGAAGGAAGCGATGGAAGCAGAAAACCGCGAGGAAGCACCTTTTCTGCTGTTTACCATCCGCGATGGAGCGGGAAATATTGTCAGGGAATTGAAAACCGGTATGACAAAAGGGGTAAACCGAATTCACTGGGATGGCCGTTTTGCTTCTATTAATCCCATCAGGCTTCAGGGGCCGGCATTTGATAATCCTTTTGCCGGATTGGACGAGGGTGTAATGGCAATGCCCGGAGAATACACTGTGTCTCTGGCGCAATTTGTGCGTGGTGAATGGAAGGAATTGGTATCCTCCAGACCGTTTCAACTAAAGCCACTAGGAGGCGTAACCTTAGCAGCTGAAAACCGCAGGGAATTGGTGGAGTTTCAGCAGAAGGCTCAGGAGCTGCAACGCGCCGTTTCAGGGGCATCGGCTATTTTACAGGAGATGGGCGTTAAATTGCAGCATATTCGAAAAGCAATTTTGGCAACCGGCTTAGCCAAAGCTACCTTGCTGGCAGAATCTCATGCCATTGAAAACGAACTTTTTGAAATCCGCAAAGGCATGTATGGCGATGATGTTGCAGCAACTTTGGATCGTCCAACCATGATGCCTGTTTCTTCTCGTATAGGTTGGCTCAGTGGGGAAATGTGGGGGAGTACCTCTGCGCCTACCCAAACTCAAAGGGATGCCCTGCGCATCGCCGGTGAAGAGTTTAGGCCATTCCTTGAGCGAATCCGAAAGGTGCGTTCTGCCAGTATTCCCGCGCTGGAAGAAAAACTGGAGCAAGCCGGCGCACCATATACGCCGGGTCGCGATGTGAAGTGGGATTAATTTTTTCAGGACAAGGCGTCGGACCTGGGTTTCAACCCAAGTTTGGCGCCTTGTTCCAACATATAAGCGAAGGCCGGTCCGAACGCATTTTCAACCACACCATCGAGGATTGCTTCCCGAATGGCAGTTTTGATTATTCCCACTTCTTTAGATGGTGAAATACGGAAAGTCTCCATGATAATTTCGCCTGAAATGGGCGGTTGCCAGTTTCGGAGATGGTCTTTAGC
>CAYTNI010000387.1:0-3225 GCA_964439115.1 uncultured Saprospiraceae bacterium | reverse complement strand
GCAACCTCGGAGTGGCCAATGCACTGCTGACTCATTTTGCC
The DNA here is from genome assembly GCA_964439115.1 of uncultured Saprospiraceae bacterium. Lineage (GTDB taxonomy): Bacteria > Bacteroidota > Bacteroidia > Chitinophagales > Saprospiraceae > UBA2329. The sequence continues at coordinate 3,184 of CAYTNI010000387.1, read as the reverse complement.
GAAAAGTTACCCGTCTCCCGGTTACAACGCGATTTGAGCGACAGTACCGTGCTTAGAAATGTCGGAGTCCCATTCGGGCATGCGATAATCGCTTTCCAATCCATCCTTAAAGGCATTGGCAAATTGGAATTGAATGTACAAACCCTGGAAAGGGATTTGGAGCAAAATTGGATGGTGGTCGCTGAGGCCATCCAAACCATCCTTCGCAGGGAAGGTTACCCGCAGCCTTATGAAGCGCTAAAGGCACTGACCCGAGGTAAGGGTACCGTCAATCAAAAAATAATGAATGATTTTATTGAAGGTTTAAACATTGACGAATCTATCAAAGCTGAGTTGAAAAGCATTCAGCCCGGAAATTATACCGGAAAGCCCGGGACTTAATCTCCATTCAGAACTCAATCACTTCCAGGTCTGAAATTCGCCCATCGTCCAGGGTAAAACGTACCACCGTTTTTACTTTGTGGAAGCCCTCTTTACCGCATGCACCGGGGTTTATGTGCAATAACCCAAGCGACTTATCAGGTATAACTTTAAGGATATGGGAATGCCCGCAAATGAACAACCTGGGAGGCTCCATTTGCAAAAGCGGCCTGATTCTCGGGTTATATTTCCCTGGATATCCTCCAATATGGGTAATAAGTGTATCAACCCCTTCGCAAGTAAATCGAAGATTTTCAGGATAGCGACTCCTTATCACGGCTCCATCAATATTACCAAAGACAGCACGAAAAGGACGAAACTGTTCAAGCCGATCTGCTAATTGGATATCCCCAATGTCTCCGGCATGCCAGATTTCCTCGCAGGAGTCAAACCAGGAGAAAATGCGGTCATCCAAAAAGGAATGCGTATCCGACAGGAGTCCTATCCGCTTCATGCCGGATGGAGAATTATCTTGCCGAACTGGGCGGCAGAGGCCATTCGCTCAAAAGCCTCACTTCCATTTGCAAAGGAATAGACACTATCCACAACCGGATGAATTTGATGCAAGGTTACGAAGTTCAGCATTTCGGCAAACTCTTCGTCCGTACCCATGGAGGTTCCTATGATAGAAATTTGTTTCCAGAAAAGCAATTGAGGGCTGATGGATGGAATATTGCCTTGGCCACCGCCGTACAGCACCACTTTTGCTCCGGGATTGCAAATTTTGAGGATTTGCCCCAGAGTTGCTCCGCCGGTTCCATCTATGACAAGGTCAAAACCACCGGCTTGCTGCTGGAGTGATTGGCAAAACTCAGGTTCAGTATAAAGTGCGGTGCCTAATGCACCAAGAGCAAGTGCTTTTTTCAGCTTTTCGGAATTTCCGGACGTAACCCATACTGTCGCCCCTGCGGCTAAAGCAAATTGCATTGCGAACAAGGCCACCCCACCACCAATTCCCGTAACGAGAACTTTTTGGCCGGGTTGAATAGAGCCTTTGGTAAAAACGGCGCGAAAAGCCGTCAGGCCGGCCAGCGGAAGTGCGGCGGCCTCATCCCAGCCAAGATGTTGGGGTTTATCGTGTATTTGATGAGGATATACATCTACACCCTCAGCGAAAGTGCCATTTTGGGGCATGCCGAGGATTAAATAAGATTTCGAGGGGAAGGTCGGGTTTTCACCCCACCCGGAGCCAGGTTGTATCACGACTGGCCTACCTTCATACAAACCGGCACCGTCAGAACCGAGAACGACCGGAAAGACAATTCCAGGATAAAGGTTCTGGGTAATCCACACATCTCGATGGTTAAGGGCTGCCGCCATGATGATTACTCTTACCTTTTCCTCTTCCGGGTGGGAAGGTAATGGAAAATTTGTAAGGTATTCCAGTTTTTCTTTTTGGGTCAGCACCAAAGCCTTCACGACAATATTATTTGAAATGAATTATTCTAAAAGCAATACATACCCATTGACAGCTGCCTTTTCAAATTCGTCATAGCGAATATAGGCATATCCGTTTTGTCCCCATTCGTAGCCTCGACAGGGCAATACCTCAAGAGCGCCCAATGTTTCGTCGAAACCCACCACCAGGATAGATTGGACTTCATCTGGAGCACCGGGGGAGGCCATTTTGGAGCCGTTAGAGGCTCTAAAATCCTGATCAGCCTTAATTTCCACGAGTACGGGATGACCTCGCAGCAAGGCTTTTTTAATTTCGAATATGGATTGTCGTGACGGAGAAAGCTCTCTGAAGATATGTAAAAAATTGGAAATCTTGAACGCCGGTACGGAAAAGGCAGCATCTGAAATAGTTCCCGCCTGGTAGGGAACCACTGCCGCGCTCACGGTGCCCCGTTCAATCAACACGGCAAGGGCATCCGCCATTCTGGGATTAGCAGATTTGCGAAGGTGGAAGTCGATGAAGTCAGGGCTGAGGTTAGCTTTAAAGTTGTTTTCGCGGTTCACATAGTACTCCAGACAGGCAGAGACTACGTAAGCGCTTTCATCACCTATTGTTGGAGCTTTCCTGACGGGCATCAAAAAAGGCTTGATGCTTTGCTGCTGTAGCATTTCCCGGGCACTCCCTCCAAAACCGGGTAGTTCTTCCATCATTTGATCAATGGCAAAGGGATCCATGACCCCATAAGCACCTTTGGGCACCAGATCAGTAGATTTTCGAGGCGCAGAAACTGGTTGCTGTGCAAAAAGGCCTGCGGAAAGCAGCATAGAAAGGAAGAAAAGAATCAGTACTTTCATATTATTTCGAATTTCACCTCTATAACGACCCCAAAAGTAGTTTTCGTTTATCAATCTCCATGAGATAAAAAAAAAGCCGCCCCGGTTAACGGAGCGGCTTTCTGTCGCATGGAAAAGGTGTTAATGAATTATTGTTTGATAAATTGTATGGTTTCTATATTAACTCCAGCTCGAATGCTCAACAAGTACATCCCTGCTGGGAGCCCGTCCAATTGAAGTGTGAATTGGGTATCTGAAACCTCCAGTCTTCTGGTAATCAGCGGTTTTCCTTGCATGTCATACACCTGTAATTCAAGACTTTCCGTAGCTTCCCACTTCGGAATTCTTACTTCGAGGTGGTCACCTGCTGGGTTGGGCCAAACCGTCAACTTTTCAGCATTTGGAATGATCGGCGTCAATGGTTGGCTAGTGGAGGCTGTGGGCACCTCGCTTTCTGAAAGGGATTCTGCAAGAGTTTGGCCGGCATTTGGGTTAGCGGCCAGGATGGAGTTATATCCGCCGTTTACCTGAA
>CAYTNI010000386.1:0-3225 GCA_964439115.1 uncultured Saprospiraceae bacterium | reverse complement strand
CCAATAATGCCTTCTTATTTACAGCTTATACAGGTACTGACCCGGAGGTATCTACGAATGGCAACAGCAACCAGGCTCCCGGCGTAGACCGCAACTCTGTGCCTATGGCCCGTACATTGCTTTTTGGCTTGAACCTTGGCTTCTAATCCTTTAAAATTGAGAATATTATGAAAAATTCCATAAATAGTTTTTCCACTAAAGTTGCGGCAGCAATACTCTTGCTGACGGGGGCTTTCGTCAGCTCCTGTGACAAGGACAAGCTGAATCCGGAGCCGCTTACCTTCTTCTCTGACCTCGCTGTCTTTTCAGACCCAAGTCGCATCGCGCAGCAGGTGAATGGCCTTTATACTTCCATGAAGAGTGGTCAATATCTCGGCGGCCGATTCTTCGTTTATCAGGACATTCGCGGCGAGGAGTTCCTTAATGAAACTACCAATGGTGTAACGGGCCTCCAAACCTGGAATTTCACCCTTACGGATGGTGCAAATGAGGTGAATAACCTTTGGAATGCCGTGTATTACGCCATTAACAGCTGCAACCTGTTCATTGAGGGCATGGAAGCTAACAAGGCCATTTTGGGCAATGATGCATTGGCCAACAATTACATTGCTGAAGCTCGCTTCCTGCGCGCTGTGGCATATCACAGCCTGCTCACGCTGTATAGCCGCCCCTTCACCGATGGCAATGGCTCAAAGGCAGGTGTGCCCCTTCGCCTGAAGGCAGAAAAGGGTCCTGATGGCAATGAGCTGGCACGTTCTACGGTGGCTCAGGTTTATGAGCAAATTCTTGCCGACCTCAATTTTGCGGAAGCTAATCTTCCGGCAAGCTATACACCGGCTGTGCTCAACGTTACTCGTGCACACCGCAACAGTGCTATTGCTTACAAGGTTCGGGTATTGCTTGCTCAAGGTCGTTATGCCGATGCGGTTACTGAAGCCAATAAGATTGTACCTGATGCTGCGCCTTTCAAGGCTTCCAGCGGAGTAGCCCACGAGCTTCAGGCAGATGTCAATAACGTCTTCAAGACGCCTTACACCACCACGGAGAGCATTTTCTCCATGCCATTCACTGAAAATAACCTGCCCGGCACACAAAATGGTCTTGGCAGCTATTACAACCCGGGTCCGCGCGGTATTGGCGATTACTCGCTCAACCCCAACGGGATTATTGGCAATCCAGCATTTGATGCCAATGATGCTCGCCGTGCATGGGTGTTCACTAACCCGGGCAACAACAAGCCCTACCTGAACAAATTCTCCACCGGACCGCAGCACCTCGATTATGCACCGGTACTCCGCTATTCAGAGGTTTTGCTCAACCTCTCCGAGGCTATTGCACGTACATCCGGTGTTACGCAGCGCGCTGTGGATTTGCTCAATGCGGTTCGCGGTCGTTCAAATTCTTCGGGAACATACACTACCGGCAGCTTCGCGGATGCCAATGCTTTGATAAGCGCCATCCTTACTGAGCGCCGTATTGAATTGCTTGGAGAGGGGCACCGGTCTATGGATATCATGCGCCTGGGCCAGACTTTCCCTGCAAAGGCTGCTGTTCCGGCTGTTCCGCCTAGCTCAAACACCTATATCTGGCCTATTCCTTCAGGTGAACTTGCCGCAAACCCGCTTTGCGAGCCAAACCCCTAAGGTAACCGGGCTATCCTGATTGAGGATTAAAAGTTGAAAAAGAAGAGCCGCTCCGATATCGGGGCGGCTCTTTGCGTTTTTGGTAGTATTTTATTTTTCAGGATTCAACCAGGTGTTGTATTCCTGTTTTCATTAAAAGTATCACTTCTGATCACAAGGTTTGGAGGGATCAAACAGGGCATTCATCATAACGATAAGCCATTTTTTATCCTCTTTTTGCATGAGTCTGATGCCTCTTGCATAAGTGCATTTCCCTTCTTCATCAATTCGGTATTCATCGAAATAAACCAGTGCTACATCAGGTTTAAGAAAGTTGACATGAAAATTGGCTTTTACAGGTACGTTCGCCTTTTGATTGTCCTGGGTTTCTTTGTTCCTAATGAAATCATTTTTAGTGCCTTCATCAATTTCTTTCCAGGATTTCCTTTCGTATAAGGCGCCCCAAAAGACAAAACCCACAGGATCTTTTTGGCTCCAGTTGTCCTTCCAGCAGTCATAATCTGCCTCCTGGTAACAAGCCGTTTCTCGTTCAATTACCGAAATGATGGCTGCTCTTTCTCTGCCCTCCCAATCCGAAGGGTCATTTACTGATTGACAAAATAAGGATGGCCCCAAACTCAGCAAACTTAGGATAATAGGAAAAATGTAATTCATGATAGGTGATTTTATGTGTTAAGTGCTAAAAATAAACGGTACGAAGATAAAATTAGTCTGCCGAGCTTGGGACCATTACCTATTTACTTTTTGTATCCGCCGCAAATGCTACCGGTCATGGTACCTGTAATGGTTCCCTGGATGAAGTCCACGTTTCCGTCATTGACGAATTGACCTGTTGCACATTCAAACGCGCCGGTGCCATCCTGGATGTCAAACACATTGACGAGTTTAAAGCGGGCTCCTGTGGTATCCAGTGGAAGGAATACTGCCTTGTTATTGGTCCAGAAGCTATTTCCGTTCCCATCATTAAAAAAGAGTACCAGTTGGACCTCCTGGCCTACGCCCACTGTAATCTGGTTGGTGATCACAGATTGCAACTGGCCGCTATAGTCGCCAATTTTGATGGACTGGGCAATGCTCCCTGGCCTGAGGAGGTGCCATTAGGGAGCGTAAAAGTCACTTGGCCGGCCTGTGCATTAATTGGCGTGCTGTAATCCTGGATACAAAAGGAGTCGTCTTTTGCAAAGGAAGGAAGGAGGAGGCCCAAGCCAAAAAGTAGAATGATACCTGGGGACTCTTAACAACTGAGTTTTCATAAATTGGGAATTTTGGGTTATGGAAAAAATTAATACCCTAAAATCAGCTTATAAAATTATTGATTTGGTTAGCTTAACGAATAGGATTTTTTCCGCATTAATTAGGATTTTTTAGGCTTTTTGCGGTTGGAGATTAGGGGTGATTTACGCGGGGCGCTGCCGCCGCTTCGCGGGGCGCTGCCACCGCGTTGGTGTATTACGCCCCTTCGGGGCTGGGGGTGGTGCGCGTTGCTTCGCTCGCGGGGCGCTGCCGCCGCTTCGCGGGGCGCTGCCGCCGCGGTAATGTATTACGCCCCTTCGGGGCTGGGGGTGGTGCGCGTTGCTTCGCT
>CAYTNI010000385.1:0-3234 GCA_964439115.1 uncultured Saprospiraceae bacterium | reverse complement strand
AAGAGTCGCTAAACCGGCCGGCAGCATCCGTCAGGACATCGAACGGTTACAGCGACGCTACATGGAAGCCCAAATAAAAGTATTTTCTGAAAAACGATTTTTTCCGGATGCCAACAGCACCCTGCGCGTTAGCTACGGTCAGGTCAATGGCTCCGAACCTAAAGATGGTCTTTCTTACAAGCACATCACCTACTTGGATGGGGTCATGGAAAAGTACAAACCAGGTGATTATGAATTTGATGTGCCCTCAAAACTCGTTCAGCTTTACCGGAAAAAAGACTTCGGCCCCTACAAGGCCTCCAATGGCAAATTGCCTGTAGCCTTCACCGGCAGTAACCACACCACAGGGGGCAATTCCGGCAGTCCGGCTCTTGATGCCTATGGCAACCTGATTGGGCTAAATTTCGATCGCCAGTGGGAAGGCACGATGAGCGATCTCCACTATGACGCCAAAATATGTCGCAATATCATGGTGGACATTCGGTACGTGTTATTTCTAATTGACAAACTGGGCGGCGCTTCCCACCTGATTCAGGAAATGAAATTGGTTCACCCTAAGTCAGGATCAAAAACAAAATAATTCAATAGCATGACATTCCGTTTCCTGCGTTTTGTTGTATTCCTTCTGCTTTCCCTGCAAAGCACTATTCATTTCGCCCAATCCCTTGCACCAACAGCTGCCGAAAATTCGCTGTTGTGGTCTATAGATCGCCCCGGGGTAAAAAGTACATCCTATCTCTTTGGCACCATACACCTCATTCCCGCTAAAGATTTTATACTCACCGATGCCACGCGTGCTGCTTTCCGGGAATGCAAATCGGTAGCATTTGAAATAGACCTGGAAGAAATGAACGACCTGAGCGCGATGTTACCGCTACTGATGAAGGCATTTATGCGAAACGGCGAAACACTGCGCAACCTGCTGAGCGAAAAGGACTATCAACTTGTAAAGGGCCACTTTGAATCAATGGGGTTGCCCATGTTTATGGTGGACAGGGTCAAGCCCATGTTTCTCTCTGCCATGCTCGGTCAGGGGGGGGCCAGTACCAACCCTGAGGATGTAAAATCCTACGAGATTGAGCTTCTCCAATTGGCCCGGGAAGCTGATAAACCGGTGGAAGGCCTCGAAACTGCCGCCTACCAGATGAGTATGTTTGACAGTATTCCCTACAAGGCACAAGCAGAGATGCTGGTAGAATCCCTTAATATGGAATCCGGTGATGATACCGCTTTGGATGCACTTGTTGAGTTATACAAGCAGCAGGATTTGTTTGGCTTACAGCAAATGATGGAGGGAGAAGCTGGTATGGGGGAATTTACCGCGCTGCTGTTGGATCGCCGCAATGCCAACTGGATACCAGTAATGGTTCAAATGATGAAACGCGAACCCGTGTTCTTTGCCGTAGGTGCCGGTCACCTGGCCGGGGAAAAAGGAGTTATTGCCTTGCTGAGACAGGCGGGTTACGAAGTAAAGCCCATCCGCTGATTTCCTTGAATGATGCATGCCAGACAACTATTCCTGGAACACGTCGCTCAAACCAGCCCCTTTCCCCTTGGCCTGGAAATTGAGCGTGCAGAAGGATTGTATCTCTACGACACTTCCGGAAAACCATACCTCGATCTCATTTCAGGAATCGGGGTAAGTGGATTGGGCCACCGGCACCCTGCCGTGGTGGAGGCCATTCGTCAACAAACAGACCGATATTTACACACCATGGTTTACGGGGAGTTTGTACTTTCCCCACAGGTCAGGCTCGCTCAACGGCTCGCCGAAGTACTCCCGCCGGCTCTTCAGAGCGTTTACTTCGTGAACTCCGGCACGGAAGCCACGGAAGGTGCCATGAAACTCGCCAAACGCTACACGGGAAGATACGAAATCATTGCTGCCCGAAAAGCCTATCACGGTAGTTCACAAGGCGCAGCCAGCCTGATGTCGCCTACCGAATTCACCCAAAAATACCACCCCCTTTTACCCGGTATCCGGCATGTGGAATTCAATTGTCACTTTTGCCTGCAACAGATTACCCGGAAAACAGCAGCGGTTATTATAGAACCTGTTCAGGCAGAATGGGGCGTTCGCAAACCCTTTGGGGATTACCTGCAGGCGCTTCGCCGACGATGCGATGAAACCGGCACACTGCTTATTTTGGATGAAATTCAAACCGGTTTTGGGCGCACCGGTACACTATTCGCCTTTGAGTCGTATGGTGTGGTACCCGACATCCTTATGCTCGCCAAAGGCATGGGGGGCGGAATGCCCATAGGGGCTTTCATCGCCTCAAGGGAGATCATGCAGTCTTTGACTCATAATCCCATTCTGGGACATATCACTACCTTTGGAGGCCATCCGGTATCCTGTGCGGCCTCACTGGCCACTCTGGAGACTCTGCTTCAAAGCAACCTCGTGGCTGAAGTAGCCAAAAAAGAGGCCTTATTCAGATCTCTGCTCCAAGGGCCCGGGATTGTAGAAGTACGTAGTGCCGGACTGATGATGGCGGTAGAACTTAGGGATTTCGATACCGTTCAGCGGGTTATCCGCTACTCCCTGGATCAGGGTTTACTCATTGACTGGTTTTTATTCAACAACCGAAGCCTTCGCATCGCACCACCCCTGATTATTGAAGAACGGGAAATTCGAAAAGCATGTCAAATTATTCTGGATGGTATTGCCCAATCTGATAGCCATGAATAGGACTTTTTCAGGAAAAACTGTAATTGTGACCGGCGCAGGGCGTGGTATCGGCCTGGAAATTGCCAGGACTTTTGCCATTTCAGGTGCAAATGTGGTATTGGCAGAAAAAGATGCCACCACCGGCAAGGAAGCCGAAAAAGCTATCCTTCAGGAGGGCGGTAAAGCCCTGTTTTCACCCACTGATGTGCGCAGACCCGCCGATATTGTTCAAACGGTGAATCAAACCATGGAGGCGTTTGGTTCAATAGATGTGCTCATCAACAATGCAGGTGTGTCCCGTTGGGCTGACCCCCTCGAACTCTGCGTGGCGGAATGGGATGATGTGCTGAGTACCAATTTGCGCGGCATATTCCTTTTTTCCCGGGAGGTTGCCCGACACATGCGGGATAACGGTGGAGGTGCTATTATCCAGATTGCATCCACAAGGGCCCTGATGTCCGAACCTAATTCCGAAGCCTACGCCGCATCCAAAGGTGGCATCCTCGCGTTGACGCACGCGATGGCCGCCTCATTTAGTAATTACAGCATCAGAGTGAACTGCA
>CAYTNI010000384.1:0-3235 GCA_964439115.1 uncultured Saprospiraceae bacterium | reverse complement strand
TTTGTACGCCTGGTGGATTTTGATGCCAAGCTCGATTAACCATGTCTTTCAAAATTTATACCAAAACCGGCGATACCGGGGAGACCGGTCTTTTTGGCGGCAAAAGGCTCCCCAAGCACCACATCCGCATTGAATCGTACGGCACCGTCGATGAATTGAACGCCTACCTCGGCCTGCTCGGAGATGTTTGCGAGAGCCCGGAGTTGGTGGGATGGATTCGTGAAATTCAGGATCTTCTTTTTCGCATCGGCGCCTCCCTGGCCATGGAATCCGGAGCTACTCCCGTCATTGACGGCGTAGAAGAAAAACACGTGGTGGAATTGGAGCAGCACATGGATGCTATGGACGAAGAGCTTCCTCCACTGAAAAATTTCATCCTTCCGGGAGGGCACCCCACCGTTTCCTTTTGCCATATCGCCCGCTGCGTTTGTCGGCGGGCAGAACGTGCCACAGTAGCGCTGGCCCAGGAAGAAGAAGTGGCCCCTGTTATCATCCGCTACCTGAATCGCCTGTCTGACTTCCTGTTTGTACTAGCCCGACATATTGGCCGGGAGCTCGGCGCAGAGGAGGTGCCATGGAAGCCCGAAAAATCCACCGCTCCGTGAACATCACTGCCATTAGAACGGCGTACTGGCAGCGGGTAGCACAACTAGCCCTCTTTGCCACCCTTGTGGTGTTCATTACCTTTCTGTTTCCCTCCCGGCTCAAAATTGATTTTGTCGTACAGCCTGGACAGACCTGGCGATTTGAAGATTTAAGAGCTCCCTTTGATTTCCCCATACTCAAACCCGACTCAATATTAAATGCGGAACGAGAAACCGCACTAAGGGACTTTTCACCGGTTTACCGCCTAAATACGGAATTGCTTGGAAAGAAGCTGGAACTCCTTGAAGCACAAATGCGGAGTCAGCTTGCCCAGCCCGGTTCCTCCGACTACTTTCCCGATGTGGCCCAGCGCCCGGAAGTTTACTTTCAGTACGCACAACGCATCCTTACCCTGTTCTACGACCGGGGCATCCTCCAGCCCGCAGCAGCGCATGCCGACAGGGGCGACTCGTTCGTCATTACCGTATTGAAAGACAATACCGCCCGACGCCGCACCTTAGAAAATTTTTTCAGTGTAAAGACCGCTCAGGAATTGCTGATAGACTCACTGCCGGCAAGTAGCCTCAAGGAGCCAGACTTTTTATACCCATTGCTGGAGGCCCTCATTGAGCCAAACCTCCAATACGATGAAGCACTGAGCAATCGCGCCCGGCAAGAACTTTTGGAATCCGTGTCGGAGTATGGGGATATGGTCAAAAAAGGTGACCTCATTGCACTGCGCAACGGATTGGTCAGCGAGGAAGCATTTCAAAAGATCACCTCCATGCGGGCGCATTACACCCGTGAATTCTCCAATCGTCAGTCCGAAGCAGGAATCGGTTCAGGATATTTTCTATTAGCTTTTATTCTTGCGCTTGTATTTTTTATCTACTTAAAGAACCTTGAGCCCCAAGTGCTGCAAAGGACCTCCCATTTAGCCTTCGTGCTAAGCTGGATTGCCTTTTACAGTTGGATAGTGTATATGGTAGAGCGCACCAATCCTTTCAATGCTTACTTTATACCGTTTTGTATTGCTCCAATCATTATTCAGACGTTTTTCAACAAACGGCTGGCGCTGTTCACCCACATCACGACTATCCTCTACGCGAGTTTTATTTCTTCCTTAGGGTGGGATTTTACGTTTCTGCAAATTCTTGCCGGATTAGTCGTGCTATTAGTGAATGCCGATATCAGCAGGTGGTCCCGTTTTTTTCTGGCAATTCTATCCATGCTGGGAATTTCACTCCTAACCTACCTTGGGTTGACACTTGTAGGACAGGGCAAACTCGGAGCCATCAACCTTACCATTCCGGGATGGCTCCTCCTGGCGGCCTTTCTGACCCTGCTTGCGCTCCCCATGATACCCATGCTGGAGCGGCTTTTCGGGTTCGTATCGCCCTTGCGCCTTCGCGAACTGGCGGATCTCAACCGGCCCTTGCTCCAGGAGCTGGCGTTCAAAGCCCCCGGAACCTTCCAGCATTCCATACAACTCAGCAACCTGTGTGAGGCTGCGGCACTGGAAATCGGTGCAGATGCCCTCCTTGTAAAAACAGGAGCGCTTTATCACGACATTGGAAAAATGGTAAATCCGGAGTACTTCGTAGAAAACCAATTGGAGCCGGAAAGCCCACACCGTCACTTAACGCCGGAAGAAAGCGCCAAAATCATCCTGGGGCACGTCAGTAGCGGTGTTCAAATTGCCAAAAAATACGGCCTTCCGACAGTACTTGTTGATTTCATCATTACCCACCACGGCACCACCCGTACTGAATTTTTCTACCGCAAAATGATGCTCGACAATCCGAATATGCCCCTCACCGATGCTGCTTTCAGGTATCAGGGACCCCTGCCGGGCACCAAAGAACAAACCATCATGATGCTTGGGGATTCCATCGAAGCCGCCTCCAGGAGTTTACAGCAACCCACAGAGCAAGCCATCATGGTGCTGATTGACCAGGTCATCCAGGACAAAATCACCATGGGACAAATGAACCGCTCGCCACTCACTTTCAAGGAGCTCGAAACGTGCCGGCATACTTTTCGACGGATTTTGCGCTCGGTGTATCACCCCAGGATTGCCTATCCTGAACTAAAATCAGATCATTAACGCGTTACCATGACTCATTTTCCAGCTTCAGAGCTAGTCCTCAATCCCGATGGCAGCATTTACCACCTCAACCTTCACCCTGACCAGATTGCACCCACCATCATCACCGTAGGTGACCCTAACAGGGTACAGGCGGTTTCCAGGCATTTCGATGCCGTTGAGCATCGCGCAGCCAAGCGGGAGTTTGTAACCCATACCGGCCGTATCGGCACCAAAAACCTCACCGTAATCTCCACCGGCATTGGACCCGACAACATTGACATCGTACTCAATGAATTGGATGCCCTCGCCAATATTGATCTTGAGCACCGAAGTCTGAAACCTGAAAAAACAGTACTCCGTATCATCCGAATTGGCACTTCAGGAGCTATACAGCCCGACCTGGAGCTGGGCGACTTTGTCATTTCCACCCATGGCATAGGCTTAGACAACCTGATGTACTTTTACGAATGGCAACAGCGCGAGGAGGAAGCAGCGCTCCATGACGCCTTTTATGCATTCCTCGAAGAAAGCGGGCACCTTCCCGTCAAGCCCTACATTTTT
>CAYTNI010000383.1:0-3251 GCA_964439115.1 uncultured Saprospiraceae bacterium | reverse complement strand
CGACAGCTGGATGCGCGCGGCCCAGGCGGCTTGCACCAGGTCTTCGAAGGCCATTCTCAACTGGTGGGTAAGAGGGCCGGGTTTTCCGGCACCAATTGCGAAATCATCAATTTGCACTACCGGCAACACACCCTTGATGGTGCTGGTCAGGAAAGCCTCGGCAGCTTCCGGCAACTCTTGCAGCGTGACATCGCGCTCTTCCACAGGCATACCGGCCCTGACGGCTAAGGCCAGCACTTTCTTGCGGGTTATTCCCATGAGTGCGTTGCGCACAGGAGTGACCAACGTGCCCTCCCGGGTGATGATAAAAAAGTTGGAGCGAGCGCTTTCACTGACGAAATGCCCGTCATGATACAATACCTCTGGTGCACCGGCTCGCCTGAGGTCTTCACGGATGCGAATTGCGGTGAGGTAGTTGGTACTTTTCACTTCCGGTACTTCCCTGACATGGCGATAGCACATGAGTTTGATGCCCACAGGATATAAGGCCGTTGGCATAGCGGGCATGGGATGTTGCATGATGATCCAGTTGGGGGATTCCGCCGGTGTAAATCCGTCAGCGGCGTAACCGCCGGTGAGCAAAAGCCGGATGGCCGTATCCTGGGTCTCATTCATGGCGAGTAATTGCATCAGGTGCTGCTCGAAATCACTACGAGAGGCGGGTACTTCAAGCCCGAGTAATTGGGCGGAGCGATAGAACCGATCCATATAGTCTTCGATGAACATGGGTACACCCTGACGCACGAGGAAGAAATCGAAAATGCCATAGCCCCGGAGAAGTCCAATGTCCTGTAATCCAAGAGCGGCATGTGCAACTTCTACAGGTTTGCCGTTAACGAGATGATAGCGAATCATGGTTAAAGTTCATAGTTCGGTTCGAGCAGGCTCATTTTACGCTCATAAAAATCGTTGACAATTCTTACTACCTCCTCCGGATCATCGGTCATGGGGAGCAGGTCCATATCTCCCGGGCTGATGTTGTGCGCTTTTTCCAGCATGGTGGTTTGTATCCATTCGCGGAGGCCGCCCCAGAACTCAGTACCAACCAGAATGACAGGCAGCGGCGTGATTTTTCGCGTTTGTACGAGGGTAAGCACTTCGAAGAGCTCGTCCATGGTTCCAAACCCTCCGGGAAGTATTACAAAGGCCTGCGCATATTTGACGAACATGACTTTTCGTACGAAGAAGTATCGGAAGTTCAGGTTTTTATCGGCGTCAATGAACTGATTGTGGCTTTGTTCATGCGGAAGATTGATGTTAAGTCCTACCGAGATACCCCCTGCCAGCGCTGCACCTTTATTGGCGGCTTCCATGATACCCGGGCCACCGCCGGTGATGATGCCGTAGCCGGCTTTGGTGAGCAGCCCGGCGATTTCGACTGCTTTTTGGTAATAGGGATGGTCGGGTTTGGTGCGGGCCGATCCGAAGATGGATACGCAAGGGCCAATCATGTTGAGGGTTTCAAAGCCATCTACGAATTCGGAGATGACCTTGAACATCGTCCAGGAGTTTTCGCCTTTCAGGTTGCGCCCCCATTGCTTCATGGGAGGCTTTACGGCAATTATGGGCTGTTCTTCTGCCATTTTAATGAATTTATTACAAAAGAATTAAACGCCGCTTGGGCATACTCTGTTCTTTGAGCCAATAATCCAGTAGTTCTTCTGCTGAATTTATTCTTTTTTGGTGCTTCCAAAAAATCTGGCCCATCCCAGGCGAATCAACAAAAGAAGGGCTAAAAAAATACCCACCGCTACCGGGAAGGGCAAATAGCTGATCACATAGATATGTGTGCGATCGACAAACCACATGATGGCCAGGGTGGCGGAAATCATCCAGATTAGCCCTGAAAGTTTTTCAAAACCGGGAATATTATCGAGGTTGACGTTTTTCTTTATGGTGATAAGCGTAATTATCATAGACAATACCGGCAATACCTGAGTGAGCAGGTCGGTTTGAAGGATGCTCCGGCGTTCAAACAAAAAGAAATACACACTGAGCATGGCTGCAAAAATACCCGGAATACAGGCGAGGTAAATAAGGATTGCGTACAAATACCGCCAGGGCCATCGGTGCCCCTCTCCTTTTGCAAGGTATCCACTGAGCCAGGCAGTAAAAGGAACGAGGAAAAAGAAAAAGGAAACAACTACCCGGTGCTGCCCCAACAGGTTGAAAAACTCCTGAAGTGTCATGAGAATCAGGTTAAAATGGAAAAAGGCTGAAAATTACAAAATTATATTACAGCATCTTTCCACTTTCCCTTTTTGAAAATCAAAATGGAGAGAATGGCCAAGAGCGTTTCGCTAATGGCAATAGACCAGCAAACACCTGCCATGCCAAGGTTGAGATATACGGCCAGTGCATAACCCAGTGGGATTTCAACCGCCCAAAAGCAAATCAGGTTAAGCAGCGTTGGTGTGCGGGTATCTCCTGCTCCATTGAATGCCTGGGTAATCACCATTCCAAATCCGAAAAACAGGTATCCGGTACATATAATCCGCAGGCTGAGTACTCCTGCACGAATTACTTCAGCATCTTGATTGAAAAAACCGATTAACCATGGCGCAAGGGTAAAGAACAGTACGGATACGCCAAACAAAAAGGTCGTATTATACCAGGCAGCTTTCCATACAGACTGCTCCGCCCGTTCGGGATGCCCCGCGCCCAGATTTTGCCCTACCAGCGTGGCGGCTGCATTGGCCAAGCCCCAGGATGGCAGGATGGTGAATACTATTATTCTTATGGCAATGGTATAACCTGCTACGGCCTCACTGCCAAACAGCGCAATAATCCGCATCAAAAAAATCCAGCTCGCAGATGCTACAATGAACTGCCCGGCTCCTGTTGTAGCTACCCCGGCAAGCCGTCGGATGGTGTGCCAATGTACTTGCAGGTGTCGAATCCGCGGCTGTACCAAGCTTTTGCCCCCAAAAAGGATGTACAATTGGAAAGCTACACCTACACTTCTGCCAATGGTAGTCGCTACCGCAGCACCTGTTATCCCTAATTCCGGAAAGGGGCCAATACCGAATATCAATAAAGGGTCGAGGATGATATTCAGGCCGTTGGCAATTAACAACGCATACATGGCTTTGGCTGCATCACCTGCACCTCTGAAAATGCCGTTGAGCAAAAACAACAATAGAATGATGATATTGGAGGCAAATGAAATTCTTGTAAAGGTCACACCTCCCTTCACTACAGCCGGCTCGGCTCCCATCAGCCGGAGAACATCCCCTGCATAAATAAAACCG
>CAYTNI010000382.1:0-3257 GCA_964439115.1 uncultured Saprospiraceae bacterium | reverse complement strand
CGGTCAATAGGGTGGTGGCGGCATTCATCATCGAATCTACCGAGGAGAAGGTTGCGGCTGTTAGCCCGGCGAGAATCAGCCCTGTCAGTCCGATTCCATGGGGGATAACAGTTTCAACCAGCTTTAAAAAGGCACTGTCAGAATTAAAGTCAGCACCCCCGAAACGGGCTTCAAACAAATACCAGGCTGCTACCCCGGTAGAGATAGAAAAAAAAGGTACGGTAAGTTTGAGCAGACCACTGGCGATGATACCTTTTCTGGCGTCTTCATTGGTGGCAGCTGCCAGGGCACGCTGTACCAGAAACTGGTTGGTCGAAAAATTGAAAGCGTGCTGAAGCATAAGCCCCGTGAAAATACCTGTCCATGGGAGGGATGGATGATTTGCCGGTAAGTATAGGTGCATTTTTTGTTCGGCAACCGGCCGGGCAGCATCCAGTGCAAGCATCCCCCCGAAACCACCAATTTCAGGTTGGGCGAAGGTGAAAAAAGCCACAGCAAGGCCGGCAGCAAGCATCAACAGGGTCTGAATGGTATCCGTGACGACTATAGATTCCATTCCGCCCCAAAGCGTGTAACTGCAAGTAATCAACCCGATGATAATCAACCCCGCCAGGTAGGAAATGGTCAGCGAAGTACCGCCGAATAGCCATTGAAGGGTAATGGAGCCCACATAAAACGCACCTACAATCTGTACAAGAATAATTAGAACGAGCAACAGGGTATATGCCAACCTTACAGAAGGACTATATCGTATTTCAAGATATTGCGAAAGAGTGAATAAGCCGAGCTTGCGATAGGAAGACAAAAACACGTAGGCGAGCAGAAGGACAGCAGGGAAAACAATTTCGTAATGCGCTTGTACAAATCCAATCGAGTATCCAATGCCCAGCATCCCGATTAAATGAAATGAGCTTATGTTGGAGCCAAAAATGGATCCCGCCACGGTCCACCAGCGGATAGATCTTCCTGCAAGGAAATACAGCTCAGCATTTTTTCGGCGCATGGCTACTACAATACCTGCTGTTGGCATAATTAGGAGTACCAGGCCCAATACGATAAGGTCAATGGTGGATAGTTGATTCAGCATATTGGATCAGGTGATTTGGATACATGGCCTGCGATAAAATACACTTTTCCAAGATAATACCTCAGCTGAGAGGTCCGGTAGTTAGCGGGGTAATCGGTTCTTCTGTTGGCCGCCTGCTTTGAACATCCCCGAGACGGACATTCGGCAGGTGGGGTAAAACCAGCCTTGCGAAGTACTCGCTCTCTTCTTTTAGAGGATAACCTGAGAAAATAAATGCCCGGAAGCCCATATCCATATACCGGTGAATCTGACGAAGCACCTGTTCCGGAGATCCTACCAGTGCGGCGCCGCATCCTGATCGCGCCCTTCCGATATCTGTCCAGAGGATTTCTTCCAGGTATCCTTCATCGTCGGCAGATTCGCGAAAAATATCTTGTCTTTTCACACCAAAGGATTGTGCATCCTGGGTTCGATTTTTCAAGGCAGCCCCCTGTCCTGCATCAAAACGGGACATCATCCGGCGAGCCCATGCGCGAGCTTCCGCTTCTGTTTCTCTAACCACCACATGGATGCGAAGTCCAAAATCTATTTTGCGGCCATGTGCCTTGGCTCTTTCTGAAACATCCTGCATGGTAGCGTAAAGGCTTTCTTCAGGTTCTGGCCACATTAGGAAAACATCGCAGTATTTTGCGCATATCTCCCTGGCCTCCGGAGCGATTCCACCGAAGTAGAGCAATGGACCTCCATTTTGCTGATAGGGTCTGACAGGGGCTGTAGGAAGGGAAATTTTACCAAACACCTCTCCTTCAAACTCAATCTGGTTGTCTTGCCCCCAGGCTTTGCGAAGAAATTCAATGGTTTCAGCACAGCGTTGGTAACGCAAGGAAGGCGCTTCTTTATAGCCGGGCATTTCGGAATTGATGATATTGATGGTCAGTCGCCCTTCGAGTAGATGATCGAGGGTGGCAATAGCCCTTGCAAGCATCGGAGGGTGGTATTCTCCGGTGCGGATGGCTACCAAAAGACTAATCTGATTGCTCTGCGGGGCAATAGCTGATGCAAAGGCGATAGGTTCCTGACCAACAACGAAGGAAGTTGGAAGGAGGATGTTTAGAAAACCAAGGCGTTCTGCGGTCAGCAGTATGTCGCTGGTGTGCGCCCAGTTGCTTCTCCTGTCAGGGTCTAACTGTCCCAGGAATTCTGTATCTCCTCCACATAGATCACAGAACCATGCTATTTCGGCTATGCGTTGCTCTGTACGTATATGGCCAATACGGGCAATTTTCTCGAGCATAATATTATTTTGAGAGACCCAAAATTAACTAGCATTTTTCCAAAATTATTCGGCATTATTCGGTTTTTCCTAAGAAGATGGAAGATTTTTTGCGAATTAAAGTATGGGTTGGCATTGCATCTTACTGTCGGAATCCTCCTGGAAAATCATCCAAATGGTCTTTCTGTATTGACTTAATGGATAGCATAAAGCCTTTCAGGGAGGAATACCTGTCACCGGAGAAAAAGACAAGGATCAACCTTCTCCCAGGAAGTGGATATCCAAACCAGGCACTTGTTCCATCGATTCTACAGCTTCGAGGTGAATACCACTTGCCATGGATTTGAATTCGAGTAGTTTTCGCGCCGATTCGCATTTTCGTATGCCAATTTCCATGGTAGTTTGGGTCTCCGAATAGGATTGTTCATATACTTCGAACCCTATTTTTTTGATGGCTTGCATTACAGCACTACTCATGGAATAGTCAAATTGAATGCGGAATCGGCTTTTGATCAGGTACTCACGAATTTCAGCTTTTGACAGCGCTTCCTGTGTGCTTCCCTTGTACGCGGCAATTAACCCGGGTACACCGAGCAGGGTACCTCCAAAATACCGAACCACTACGACGAGGATATTGGTGAGATTAAAGGAGTCAATTTGCCCTAGAATGGGGCGACCCGCGGAACCGGCGGGTTCTCCATCGTCGTTTGCGCGATATTGCATGCCGTCAGTGCCCAGCCTAAAAGCGAAACAATAATGGCGCGCCTTGGGGTGCAATTTGCGCACCTCCTCCAATCGAGTGGACCATTCCTGTGCAGATACCACGGGGAAGGTAAAAGCAATGAACTTGCTTCCGCGATCTCTGTACTCCCCCGTCGTGGGCGATGCTATGGAACGATAGGTATCCGTAAGTTTTTATTTAAAATAACCCGCTAATTTGACCGTCCTCATCAATAT
>CAYTNI010000381.1:0-3265 GCA_964439115.1 uncultured Saprospiraceae bacterium | reverse complement strand
GTATTCGCACCGCTTTTGTGCAATTGCAGGTGCCTGGTTATGAACTCAGCCAACAAGGACAAAATTTCCTATCCCCTCCGGGAAGCGGACCGGCTTTCAGTATAGACTACCGGCTGAAGCTCAAAAATCTGCGCCTCGAATTCAGGCCTGAATTACAATGGGTGATTCCTCAATCGGGCGAAAACGCAGGATGGCGCACCACCGGCAATTTTTTAGGCATTTGGGGTAATGTAACCATTTTCCCATTCGATCTGAAAGGCGATTGTGACTGCCCGACTTTTGGCCGTCAGGGAAGTCCGATTTACAAATCTTTGTTTTTGGAAGTTGCGCCGGGGCTTCATTTCCTTGTGAATGACGTGAATGTATCCATTCCAGGAAGTAATGACATTTCATTTCAAGACGGTGAATTGGTTCCGGGAGGCGCTATCGCCGTTGGTGCCGAATTGAAAATCCAACGTAATCTGGCCATCAGTCCTTTTGCCCGAGTGGTTTTTTTTCCTGACCTGAGTTGGCCCGGCCTTTTGGAAGCCGCCGAGGCGGCGAGCCTGGATCCTTTGGAAGAGCGTACAACCCTCAACGGCTTACAGGTGGGGCTGAGAATTGGATTTCGATAGTGTGACAGGGGTTACACAACACACCAATGACAGATCCTAATTTTGCATGAAAATTCTTTTGGCATGAAATATTTCGCACTACTTGTTACGGCTTTTCTCTTTTTGCAGTCTTGTCAGTCTAAAAAATCCGATATGCCGGAATCCATGTCAGGCACAGCTTCCTTAGATGCTATACATCCCGGCAAAAAGCTAATGGAAACCCACTGCTATCTTTGCCACAGCCCAACGGCTCCCGAACTGGAAGGCCGTATTGGCCCACCCATGGTGGCCATCAAAGCGTGGTATTTGGAGAAATACCCTGAAAAAGCCTCATTCCAGGAAGCTATCCAGGCATTTTTGGAAAAACCCAGTCTGGAAAATGCATTAATGGAAGAAGCTGTAGCACGACACGGCCTCATGCCTTATCAAAAATTCCCCGATGAGGTGATTGAGCAAATTACCGAATTTATGTACGATTACCGCATTCAGGAACCCGAATGGTTTGCCGGACATTGGGAGAAAGTTCATGGTCAAGGTCCTTTTCAACAAACAGGAAAAACGGTAGCGGATGAAACTGCTACTCAAACGTCCGAAGAAATTGGCTTAAAATATGCTCTGGAAACCAAAAAGGTTTTAGGTAAAAATCTGATGGAAGCACTGCAATCCAAGGGTGCGGTTCATGCCCTGGAGTTTTGCAATACCAGAGCCATTCCGCTAACCGATAGCATGAGCAACTTTTTTAATGCGGATATTCGCCGCGTTTCCGATAAGCCGAGAAATCCGGGGAACCAGGCCAACCCGGAAGAATTGGCACAAATCGAATCGTTTAAAAAACAGGTTGCCGAAGGCAAAGAACCCGCACCGGTAGTGATGAAAAAGGGCGGCATTGCCCATTTCTACTATCCTATTACTACCAACTCCATGTGTCTGCAATGCCATGGCAAAAAACCTGACTTTCAACCCGGCCTGGTGGAAAAAATCAATACTCTGTATCCCGGAGACAAAGCTACGGGGTATGCCGAAAACGAAGTCAGAGGTGTTTGGAGTATCACATTCAATACCGAAAAGCCCAGCAAATAACCCAACCCTTGTATCCTTTGTGGTTAGGAGAACCATGCCCATTTTAACCACAAAGGATACAAAGCAGTACACGTAATGGCGTTACTGCTTAAGACCCCATAAAGCTTGATATTGCTTCTGACTCCCAAGTTTAAAAACATATAGATTGAGGCAATTAAAATCAGATTTTTATCCGCTCTCTATGCAATAATCCTTTAATCCTGTCATTAATTTACCACCACGATTCTTTTCACCTCTCTCCCCGAGTCATGGTCGAGAGCCAGTATATACATCCCAGGTTGGATACCCTTCAGGTTAAACTCCAGATTGGTTTGTCCGGCGGGGATGTCATAGTTGCCAAAATTCTGCACTTGCTGACCGGCAAGGTTATACAGGGAAAACCAGCCTTCAAGGCTGCCCGACACCTGGAGTGCAATTTGAATAAGCCCATCTGAAGCTACAGGATTCGGCGATACTTCCCATGCGCTTAATGCTTCGATATCATTGACACTCACTACCATTGAATTGGTGCGGAAAGTGGCTGTAGGAGAGGAAAGTGCACAGGTTCTATAGGCGTTGAAAGGCCTTACCCGCCAGAAATAGGTTCTGTTGGGCTCTAGGGTGGTAATGGTTCTGGAGTTGTTACCAGCCACAATCATACGGATAGGACTAAGCGTAAAGGTTGCCACGCGGTCAATTTCGAGCAGATAGAAATCAGCACCGGGTACGGCCGCCCATTGAAAATTGACTGAATTATACCCTGGTGCAAATTCGCTATTAATCGGAAAAGAAGGTGTAGCCGGCGCCGTAATTTCAGTTTGATTAGGCACCACCGAAGACCGGATATAGTTGCGGTAGGATTGGTTGTAGTCGGTGCGGATTAGACTTTGTTGCGTTTCTGAAAAATAATAATCATTGCGAATGCAGTTGAGAAAATAGCTCATAAAGAGCTGCTCATCCGGATTGATGGTAACTCCAGCCGGATCCTGAGCGAGGGTATAGTTACATCCATTGAAGCCAAACCCGTTGTAGTCGGGTGGTGTATCGCAGATGTAATCGCCTGCAGTGTCACAATTGCTGCCATCCTGACGTTCTGTTGGTACGCCACCGGGAGATGTGGCAGGAGCAGGGTTGCCGATTGAAGCACTCCATGGTTCAGCATCCCAACCGTTATGGGTATGGTCGAGACTAAAAAAATGCCCTACCTCGTGCGGCAGTGTAACGGAAGTTGCGCCTACCTGATCACGTCTCACTACCACCCAGTCTCTTCCTGGATTGTAATACCCAAGAATGACGCCCTGGTCGTTGGGATTTGGTGCAGAGGGAGCTGCTACATCTACAATCCAGATGTTCAGGGCATTCGGATCGCGAAGTAGGTTCATCACCGTACCCGCATTGTATTGCGCGTTAAAAATGGAAGTATTGTTGATGTTATCTTTGATATTCTTGATGTAAAACTGCATATCCAGATCCTGGAAATCCTCGTTGAGTTTGCAAAGCTGTTCAAGTACCCGATTGTGCGCAACACGTCCTGTACCTGTAGCATTGGCCACCATGTGAAAAGTGACGGGGATATATACTGTGTTTCGGAAAGCTACCGGATTTTCTTCCAG
>CAYTNI010000380.1:0-3305 GCA_964439115.1 uncultured Saprospiraceae bacterium | reverse complement strand
GAATAGGCCTTGTTACACTGCCCACCAGGTCACGGACGTACAATTGCACGATTTCCTCCCCTGCATAAGAACCGGTATTGGTCACATCCACCTGTATTTTAACTACATCAGTCGGAGTGAAGCTTTTGTGGCTCACTTTGAAGTCGCTGTAAGTAAAATTGGTATAACTCAACCCAAAGCCAAAGGGATACAAGGGGGTATTGGGTGCATCAAGGTATTTGCTCGTGTATTTGTTGTTGGGATCCATGGGGCGGCCGGTGTTCTTGGCATTGTAAAACAAGGGAATTTGGCCTGTGCTCCGTGGAAAGGTTATGGGTAATTTCCCGGATGGGTTATAATCCCCGATGAGGACATCGGCAATAGCATTGCCACCTTGTGTGCCGGAAAACCAGGTTTCCAATATAGCCGGTACATTTTCGGCAACCCAGGGGATGGCCAACGGCCTGCCATTCATCAAAACTGCCACTACCGGTTTTCCTGTGGCCACGAGCGCGCGCAGGAGATCTTCCTGAACGCCGGGTAACCCAATTTCAGCACGACTGGCTGCTTCACCTGACATCAAGCCGGCTTCGCCCACCACTGCAATAATGACCTCTGCCTTTTTGGCGGCAGCGATGGCTTTGGCAAATCCCGATTTATTGGTACCGGTAATATCGCAGCCTTTTTCAAAAAGGACATTTGCTCCCGGGAATTTTTGTTTTAATCCTTCCAGTGGGGTGATGCAGTCCTTTGCGTCGCCGGCAGCAGACCAGTTGCCCAGCATATCTACCTTGCTGTCAGCCAATGGCCCGATGACAGCGATGGTCTTGGTGCTTTTGGAGATGGGAAGAACCTGATTTTCATTGCGCAAGAGCACCATTGACTTACGGGCAATATCGCGGGCAGCTTCTTGATTTGCTTTTGAAAAAACCACCTGCTTCTCTCTTTCCGAATTGCTAAAGCGGTAAGGGTCTTCGAATAAACCCAGGATGAATTTAGTGCGCAAAATACGGCGCACGGCATCGTTGACTCGAGATTCACTAACCTTCCCTTCTTTCACCAATTTATCCAGATGGTTGTAATACAAGGCGCCCTGCATATCCATATCCATGCCCGCATTGACTGACAGTTCCGCAGCATGCGCATCATCTGCCGCATAGCCGTGGGGGATCATTTCATTGATGGAGGTGTAATCTGAAACAATGAACCCCGGAAAACTCCACTCCCATTTCAAAATATCCTTGAGTAGATAACTGTTCGCAGATGCCGGAATACCGTTCCAATCATTAAACGAACTCATAAATGTCCAGGCACCGGCATCAGCAGCAGCCTTGAAGGGAGGAAGATACACCTCGCGCAGAACCAGTTCGGAAATATCTACGGTGTGGTAATCTCTTCCTGCCTGGGCGGCGCCGTATGCGGCATAGTGTTTAACACAGGCCATCACAGCATCGGCATTTTCGAAACCATTTGATTGGAACCCCTTTACTCTCGCCTCCGCAATCCTGGAACCGAGGTAGGTGTCCTCTCCGGCGCCTTCTGCCACTCTTCCCCAACGAGGATCGCGGGCAATATCTACCATGGGGGCAAAAGTCCAGTGCAAGCCGGCAGCAGCCGACTCCAAAGCAGAAACCCTTGCCGCCTTTTCAATTGCCGTCAAATCCCAGCTCGCCGCCTCGCCAAGCGGAATTGGAAAAATCGTCTTGTATCCGTGTATCACATCATACCCGAATAGAAGGGGAATACCCAGCCGGGTCTCCTCTACAGCAATGCGCTGAAGCTCGCGTGTGTAATCAGCAGTATGCGCATTGAAAATAGCACCTACCCGACCTTTACGGATATCCTCCTTATAGGTTGCCCGAAGGGTTGGCCCGGTGAGCTCCCAATCGGAAGTAAAAAGGGTCATTTGACCAATTTTATCCTCCAGGGTCATCAATGCCATGAGGGAGTCAATACGGCGTTCTACATCCGGTGGAGAAGGAATCTGGCGCATGATTCCGCTACGGAGTACAAAACTGTTCATCAGATAGGCCGTGAGCAATAGGGCCAGAAGGTGTAAGGATTTTTTAAGCATCATCACTGAATTTTTATGTTTTTTATAGGATCACCGGGCTTTTAGCCAGCCGCCCTGAAATCCCGCTTTTATTAAACCATCCCGAATGTAGGGATTTTTTTTCATCACTTTCCAAATTAGTTCGCTTCGATAATTTTCGAGCTGTATCAGAATAGGGCCCTGGTCAATCCCCAGGTAGTCGGGGTTGTACCAACCAAGTTCTGACCCTTTTTTGAAGGTAAAGGTAGGATTAAAGGAATCTTTAAAGCCATACTGACCTATTAAATCGGGATAGTAGTAATTCCACATGTGCTTGAGGGCACCAAGACATTCCTTCGGTGTAAATGGTACAGAACCTCCGGCGGCTGTTGGTGCAATGGTACCGTCATCGCGGATATAATCTGCCGCAGCCCCGCGCGCTGAATATTCCTGGAAGCTGACCATCCCACCTTTCCATTCTTTTTCCATGTAGGCGGGTCCATCACAAGCGGTCAAGCCCCAAACTTTGGGGCCATAATCCTTGAATCCCCCGGGGTTGGATATGCAATACGCCCGATTGGCCAGGGTGGCTCGTCGGGCATTTTCAAAGTAATCAATCCCTTTGCTGCGCATGTATTCATCCTCAATCCCCCTGAAATCTATATACATGTGACTGTATTGATGGCCAAACAAAGGCGCAAAATTGACCATTTCATACCCCTGGAAGCTTTCCCAGATATAGGGCTTTGTCCATCCCTGCCAACTGGTGGGTTCAATGGGATGGGTGGGTGAACCATAAGCCATAATATACAGGATCATTGCCTCATTGTAACCATCCCACTGGGCATCCAAAAAACCTTTTTCAGGGTGCCAACCCATGGAAAGCAGTCCGTTTTTATTTAAAAACCAAGGCCAGTTTACCCGCCGGAAAAGGGCATCCGCCGTACTTCTGATTTCGCGCTCTGTGGGGTCATCGCGATCAAAGTAGGACATCGCCGATAGTACGCCTGCCATCAGCAATCCTGTGTCTATCGTAGAAAGCTCCACTTGTTTGAATCTTCGTGCATCGTGCAAGTTCAAAAAATGGTAAAAAAAGCCCTGATACCCACTAACTCCTTGTTCATCAGGGCCTTGGGGTAAGATCCATAATGCTTGTAGTGTTTTTAGGGTGCGTTGTGCAGCATCTTCCCGACGGACGAACCTGCGCTCTGCTCCCACGATGTAGGAAGTCAATCCAAATCCGGTGGCTGCAATGCTGGAGAAAGTTAGTGTTGGCCAACGGTCGGGAATTTGC
>CAYTNI010000379.1:0-3309 GCA_964439115.1 uncultured Saprospiraceae bacterium | reverse complement strand
TACCTTATAAAATTATTCGCCAAAAAATCCTGTCCATCCTCCAATCCATTAAATCCTGTTTAACAAAAAAATCCCGCAAATCTCCCATCATGCCAAAAAACAGTATATTTATACCCTAAATCTTTTAAATTCATCCTTTTGACACCCAACCAACCCATGGCACCTCAAGAAACCAGCATCATCCAGAATATCGGCCAGCGCCTCCGCTTTTCTCTTTGGGTGAAACTGCTCGCCATAGCTTTCATCGCCCTCCTGCTGCTCATTCCCAAAGCCATGGTGGAGCAGTTGGTCAGAGAACGCCAGGAACGCCAGGAAAGCGTCATCCAGGAAATCAGCGAGTCGTGGGGCGGGCGGCAGTCGGTGCGAGGACCCATCATCCGCATTCCGGCTAAATCCTGGACTACCAACGCGGAAGGCCGCAAAATTTCCGTGCCTCAAACCTTGTATTTTCTACCCTCCACACTCCACATAGAAGGCAACGCAAACCATGAAATTCGCAGCAGGGGCATTTTTGATGCCGTGCTGTTCCGATCAAAGCTGAATCTCAGTGGCACTTTCGGCCCCATCGCATTCCAGGACCTCAATGTGGCCCCCGAAGATATCCTCTGGGAGGAGGCCCGCCTCTCCCTGGGTATCGCCAGCATGGCGGGTATCCAAAACGCCATCGAGGTGGACTGGAACGGCCAGAAAATACGGATGGAGCCCGGCAGCGAGGCAGGAGAACTGCTGCCCAGCGGCGTCAGCGCTCCCCTATCCCTCCAACCCGGCGAAGTAGGATACCGGTTTTCCATTCCCCTTGAACTTAACGGCGCAGAATCCCTGTTTTTTGAACCTGTCGGTCAGGTAACTACGGTTGAGCTTAGCTCCACCTGGCCCTCACCGGCTTTCAGCGGCCGTATGCTACCCGACAACCGGGAACTCTCCGAAAACGGATTCCATGCTTCCTGGAAAATCCTCGACCTGAATCGCAATTACCCCCAACAGTGGAAGGACATAGCTTACCGGTTCGAAGAACAAATGGTGGGTCCGGATGGCGTAGCGTACAGCACGGGCAATGAATCCGGTGGGTCTTCTTTTGGGGTGCGGTTTCTCCGCCCTATAGATGAGTACATGAAAAATACGCGTGCCGCCAAGCACGGTATCTTAGTGATTGGGTTGACCTTCCTGATTTATTTCTTTTTTGAAACCCTCCGGGGCTTGCGCATCCACCCGTTTCAGTATTTGCTCACCGGACTGGCCCTGGTGGTGTTCTACCTCCTGTTGTTGTCCCTCTCCGAACAAATAGGATTCAACCCGGCCTACGGCGTTGCTTCGATTGCCACTATCGGGCTGATCTCTGTGTATAGCGCTTCTTTACTAAAAAGTAGAAGTCTGACCATACAGCTCACCTTGCTGTTGGTGCTCATTTTCGGGTTTATTTTCGTAGTATTACAGCTCGAAGATTTCGCCCTGCTGGTTGGCAGTGTCGGCCTGTTTGTAGCCTTAGCCGCCGTCATGTACTTCTCCCGCAAGGTGGATTGGAGCAGCGCACAGGATGGGACTGGGGGGTGATGAGGGATTATTTTGCGGATTATTTTGCGGGTTTTATAAGGCTTTCCAGCCAGCTCCTTTCCGTCAATGACCTGGTAGCCCTTATTTTGTCGAGCAGAGCAACCCGCCGGGATGCCGGAAGAACAGTAATCTTCTGCAGAATCCTCACAAAGTTCAAATACGGCGTTTTCACATCCCTTGGTATGCGCTGGTTCCGCTGAAGGTACGCCCCGAAAGAACTCAGCAGGGTTTCCAGGGCTTCCCACTCCTTCGTTTCATAGTATATCTTGGCCAGCAGGGTCTTGGCGCCCAACCCATACCGCCATTGCGCAAACTCCACGCGCACGAGGTGAAGCTGCGCCTGCTCAAGATTGCCCTGGTGATAATACAATTCCGCCAAATTGAAATGCAAGGCATCCTCGCGTTCCTCCTCCTGTAAGGCATGGCTGTAGGCCACTACAAAATGCTCCATCTACTCGTAGCGCTGCAATCCGAGGTTGAGCTTGACGATATTTTTAAAGGTCCAGGGGGAAATGCGCCCCTCTTCGAGCAGCAATTGACGCTCCAGCCCCTCCCGGTAGAGATCTGCCAGCGGCTCCGCATAGCTTTTGTCACCCTTGCGAATTTGCTGAATGCAAAAATTGACCGCCAGCCCCAATTGCGTTTTTTGATCGTAAGGTGTGAATATGGCCGCCGACTCCCGCCACCACCGCAAAAACCGATCGAAATGTGGGCGCGGCTCCGCTTCCGTCTGCGCCAGCATCATCGCGTGATAAACAGCAATAGCCGGCTCCGACAAACATGCGTGGTTTTCTAAAAATTGCATAATCTCAGCTTGCATGTCCAACCGACTTTCCACACCCAGAAAATGACGCCGGTCGAGCATGACACATAAAAAACGCAGCTTGCGCGCTAAATAATAGCGGTCGAGAAAATCCGAGGCGGCCTGTATGGATTGTCCTGAGTTGGTTGTATCGGTTAGGTCGGAAAAATACAATTCCTCTAAAGAGGCGATCTGGAAGCGGCCATGAAAATAATGGTGATCCCGCATGGTCTGTTCCTCCATGCGCTCCTTCGCCTGCGCGGCCGCCCGCAGGAAATGTCGCGGTAGTTTGCGGCGGTAAAAGGAAGAGGCTCCGGCAATGGCCCCCGCCCATGGCATGGCTTCCTGCTGTTCAACCTGAATGAACTGAGTGGCACACTGGTACAACCTGCTCATGGTGTGGTAAAACCTGGCTTCCACAAAGCGCTCTCCCGGGAATGCTGCCGCAAAAAGCCGTTCCCGGGTAAGTCGCGCTTCCGGATACCCATCCGCTGCCGCTTTTTTCAAATAAGCATACAACAACACCAGCTCCTCCCGCTTGTTGAAATAAGGAGAGGCTACAAAGTCGCGAAAAGCCAGCAACTCCGATGCCGTAAAGGTTTTCAGCAGTTCAATCAGCTTGCTCTGTTCCAATTTTTTACTCGTTAAGCTTAAAAAAGAGAATTCATAAGTTTTTCCACCAAAAAATGGGATGTATTACGTCAAGATATCGAAAATCAAGGAAGAAGGGCGATTGGTCCAAACCATTATGTTCCAATTGACAGATATTCTCGCCGGGATTTTTTCTAACCACAAAGCACACAAAGTAGGCACAAAGATCACAAAGTAGCGGTACAGTCGCATGGACTGGTATTTCCGATTTTATCTAGCACACCAAGGCTTTGCTTCCCCTTAATCCTTTAATCTTGACATCCAACCTGTTTTCTTTGGTGTTGAAGAGTGTAATGCTCAAACCC
>CAYTNI010000378.1:0-3320 GCA_964439115.1 uncultured Saprospiraceae bacterium | reverse complement strand
GTCCGTAAAGAAGGAGGTCAGCAATGAGCGGTCTGGTTTTTATTAACGGCTTGAGGTTTCTGCTAGTCCTATTGGTTCAGGTACTTATTTTAAAACGATTATCCCCGGGTATTGAGTCGTTCAACTATATCCATGTCTTGTTATACCCTCTTTTCATCCTCCTTTTACCCTTGAGAACACCACAAGCCCTTGTGCTGGCGCTTTCCTTTCTCTTAGGACTCGGGGTGGATATTTTCTACAACTCCCCTGGCGTTCATGCCGGCGCTTCAGTTTTTACAGGCTTATTTAGAGGCATCGTGCTAACTCAAATGGAACCACGCGGCGGTTACACTGTGAATTTCAGCCCTACAAAACTTCGCATGGGGTTCCGATGGTTTGCCATTTACACGTCCATCCTCATGATAGGACACCTTTTCTTTTATTTTTCCCTTGAAGCGTTTACTTTTGCTTACTTTGCAGATACCATTCTGAAAACCATTTTCAGTTTTGTAACTTCTGTAGGGTTCATTTTTGGAGTAATGCTTATTTTCAATCCGGAATCCTGATTTTTGCGCCAAAGACTTCTGTAGTGACAGATCCATTGAAATCGAGACAACAGGTAGTACAAATTCTCTTCATCCTTGCAGCCCTTGCATTGGTGGGGAAGGCTATGCAACTCCAAATTTTCGACAAAGAGTTCAGAAAAAAAGCCGGCGCAGCAGCAGTAGAACGCGTTCGGCTTTTCCCTGCTCGCGGGTTGATTTACGATCGTCATGAGCGCTTGCTCATCCATAACAACCCCATCTACGATGTTATGGTAACCTACAATCAGCTCAACCCCAAAATGGACACCGGCCGCTTCTGCCAAATCCTGGGGATTACTCCGGAATACTTTCGGGAGGTCCTGGACAAAGACTGGCGCAGCGGGCGCTTCTCCAAAAGTATCCCCTTCGTTTTTCTTAGTAAAGTAAGCGCTGAAACTTACGCTCAATTCCAGGAGCACCTTTACGAATTTCCAGGTTTCTATGCCGTATTGCGAAGCATCAGAGGGTATCCTCACCAAAATGCCGCCAACGTACTCGGTTATATTCGGGAAGTAGATAACAGAGACCTCGAAAAATATCCCGGTATTTACTCCCCCGGAGATTATATCGGCGCCTCCGGGCTGGAGGCCTCTTACGAGCCCATTCTGCGCGGTATCAAAGGAGTTAGCTACAGGCTGAAAGACCATTCCGGCCGAAATATGGGTAACTATAAAAATGGAGTACTGGACTCCGCCGCCATTTCAGGAACCGATATTATCACATCGATCGACCTCGAACTTCAGGCTTATGGCGAATTACTCATGCGGTATAAAATTGGCAGCATCATAGCTATTGAGCCCGCTACAGGCGAAATTCTCGCCATGGTAAGCTCCCAATCCTATGATCCCAATCTACTCACCATTACCCAAAAAAGAGGCGAAGCCTTTGCAGCACTCAGCCGAGACCCCCTCAAACCTCTGTTTGACAGAACCATGATGGCCCAATACCCTCCCGGTTCTGTTTTTAAATCCATCCTTGGCCTCATCGCTATTCAGGAAGGCGTATGGCAGGCCAATCGTGGCGTTCCATGCAATGGCGCCTATTTCCTTGGCGGCCAGCGCCTCGTTGGCTGTCACGCGCATCCCTATTGCAGCAACCTTGAAACCGCCATTCAACATTCCTGCAATGCTTATTTCGTAGCCGTTTTCCGTGAAATGGTGGACAAGTACGGGTTCTACAACCCAGGAAAAGGACTTGACGAGCTCAATGTCTATCTCGAAAAATTCGGAATCGGCAAACCTCTGGGTATTGATATCCCCGGAGAGCGCGGCGGTAATTTTCCTACCTCTGAATACTACGATCGGGTCTATGCCAAAAGTGGCGGAAAGTGGAATTCTGTCTGGATTCGTTCCAATGGAATCGGACAGGGCGAACTGCTGATGACCAACATTCAAATGGCCAACCTGGCGGCTATCATCGCCAATCGGGGTTTTTATATTACGCCGCACATGCTGAAGGGTTTCAAAAACAGCTCCGAAAGTATCCCCGCTCAATTCCGTGAAAAAAAATATGCCGGCATTGACGCCGCCTTCTTTCAACCTGTCATTGATGGCATGGAAAAGGTAACTATTGCAGGAACCGCTCGCTCGGCATACATCCCGGATATTCCTATCTGCGGGAAAACCGGCACAGCGGAAAATCCACATGGCAAAGACCATTCCGTCTTTTTCGGCTTTGCCCCTAAGGATAACCCCAAAATTGCCTTCGCCGTCTATGTGGAAAATTCAGGCTGGGGAGGCTCCTATGCTGCGCCCATCGCAAGTCTGATGGTAGAGAAATACCTCAATGATACCATAAGCGCCCCAAGGCAGTTTCTTGAAAAACGAATGCTCGATGCCAATCTCATACAACTCCAAAAGAGTAACCCTTGACCCGCCCTTTCCCGCCATACTTCTGGCAGGCTTGCTCTCGATAATTCCATTCATCCTTGATGGGCAAAATCCATCCGCCAACCGCCTTCACCTCGTCTTTACAGGGGATATTATGGGGCATGAACCTCAAATTTTGGCGGCGGAACAGGAGAAGGACAAGACATACGACTATAGTCCCTGCTTTGAATTTGTTGCCCCTTTCCTCCAACAGGCAGACCTCGCCATTGGCAATCTCGAACTCACTTTGCCCGGCAAACCCCCATACACCGGCTATCCCCTGTTCAAAAGCCCTGAAGGCCTCGCCTTCGACTTGCGCCTTGCCGGCTTTGATGTGCTGACCACCGCCAATAATCACTCCAATGACTCCGGCCCCGATGGCTTGCGAAGTACTCTTGACATCCTCGATAAATACGGCTTTTATCACACCGGAACTTTCCGTGATAGCTCCGAGCACCAGGCATTCTACCCGCTCATTATCTATAAAAAGAATTTCAAAATCGCACTACTCAACTATACCTATAGCACCAATGGACTACGCACCAAGGCGCCTACCATAGTCAATCTCATTGATGAAGAAGCCATTGCCAATGACCTGAAGATGGCCCGCCGGCTTGAGCCGGATTTTACCATCGTTTCCATACATTGGGGCGACGAATATCAAACTACTGAAAACCAACAACAACGCGATCTCGCCGCCAAAATAGCTTCCTGGGGCGCAGACCTCATCATCGGCGCACACCCCCATGTCGTTCAACCTATACGGGAAGTTGCTGCTTCAGAAAACCAGCGCAAGGTGTGGACTGCCTTCTCCCTGGGCAATTTTATCTCCGGACAACGGCGCCCAGAAACTGACGGAGGCATGATGCTCGACATCTGGCTCGAAAAA
>CAYTNI010000377.1:0-3327 GCA_964439115.1 uncultured Saprospiraceae bacterium | reverse complement strand
CCGACGGTTTTGGCATAAACGATATCGGCCGGTTCATTTCCTGGTCTATCACGTTCAAGTCTGAAAACAACGTCACTTACGCCT
Organism: uncultured Saprospiraceae bacterium; assembly: GCA_964439115.1. Lineage (GTDB taxonomy): Bacteria > Bacteroidota > Bacteroidia > Chitinophagales > Saprospiraceae > UBA2329. The sequence continues at coordinate 3,243 of CAYTNI010000377.1, read as the reverse complement.
GGTCGCCACCTTCCGGTCTTTCCTGTGTGAACTGTCCTAATCCAACAGCAACACCATCCTCGACCACCACATACACAGTACAATCTACAGATATCTATAACTGTAGTTATTCAGACAGTTTGACGGTAGAGGTAGCTTCGAATATTCCGGCGCCCCAGGTGTCTTGTAGCAGCATGGGTAGCGGCGTAATTCTATTTACCTGGGAGGCAGTGCCCGGCCAGTCACAATACGAATTTCGTGAAATTATCAACGGCAACGCCGGTCCTTGGCTGGGGCCTACGCCTTCTCTTAGTCATAGTATCCCCAACCTGCTCAATGGCGATGAGGTAGGATTGGAGGTCCGCGTATTTTTGACTCCCGGCGCGGCCAATTGTCCGATTGCTGTCGGCGCGGCCAACTGTTTGTATGAAACCTGTACACTCAGCGCGGCACTTAGTGGTTCTACTCAGGATGTTTCCTGTTTCGGTCTTTCAGATGGTGCTGCTACGGTTACTGCCAATGGGGGATTACCTCCTGTGCGTTTTTTCCTGGACGGCAGCAGCACGCCACTTGTCTCCGGGGTAATTACCGGACTGGCAGCGGGAGCCCATTCGGTTTTGGTTGAAGATGGCGCCGGTTGTCAGGTTGCGGTTGATTTTACCATTAACCAGCCTCTCGTACTGGAGACGGATATCCTGCAAACTCAGGCCATCAGTTGCTATCAGGGTGCTAATGGAGCACTCAATGCTACGGCACAAGGCGGTAATGCCGGTTATCAGTACTCCTGGAATGGAGGCGTTTTCTCCTCAGCTTCTTCTATTGAAAACCTGACCGCCGGCAATTACGTACTTACGGTGCGTGATAGTCGCGGCTGTACCACACAGGACGATTTTACGGTCACCCAGCCGGACTCCCTCATGCTGGATATTACTACTACACTTATTAATTGCAACGGGGTTCCAAGTGGGGGACTTCAGGTTTCTGCCACCGGTGGGGTCGGGACTTATGCCTTCCAATGGGATCATACCACCGGTAGCCAACCCGTTCAATCCAACCTCGGCCCGGGTACTTATTGTGTGACAGCTACTGATGCAAATGGTTGTACCGTTTCTGAATGTCGCGTACTGACAGAACCGGCACCGCTAGTATTAGATTCCCTTACGGCTGCGCCTGTTTCCTGTTTCGGTAGTAATAATGGCCAAGCCACAGTTTTTGCTTCAGGAGGTACTACTCCGTATTCCTTCAGATGGGACGATATGGCTCAGCAAATCAACTCCACAGCCGTTTTCCTCACCGCGGGTACTTATGCCGTTACCGTTACAGATGCCAACGGCTGCGTGCGCTCCGGAAGCATCCCTGTATCTCAGCCGCAACCCCTGGGTATCAGTTTTGACAGAAATAATCCGCTTTGTGCCGGCGAAAGCTCGGGATCGCTTACTGCCATTCCGCAGGGTGGGGTAGGAGGATACAGTTTCCTTTGGAGTAACGGCCAGAATACGGCAAATATTACCAGCCTCGAAGAGGGAATTTACTCGATAACCCTTACGGATGGCAATGGTTGTACCTTTGAAGCCTCTACTTCTTTAGTCGCTCCGGAACCGCTCTCTTTACAGGTCGTACAATCTTTCAGGAGCTGTTTTGGACTATCTGATAACAGGGCGCAGGCTACTGCCGGTGGTGGCGTAAGCCCCTTAGCTTTCCTTTGGAATACCGGAAGTACTTCTGAAGGCATTCAGGATCAGCCTCCCGGAACATATCAGGTAACAGTGACTGATGCCAATGACTGCGAAATTTCAAGTGCCGTGGAATTGACCGACTGGGATCCCATTCTGGCCAATATTATCTTTGAAGCGCCTACCTGTAATGGCTTTTCGGATGGAAGTCTTGGCGTGAATATCGTTATGGGTGGTGCCGGTACTACCGCATCGGACTATCAGTTTACCTGGAGTAATAACGCCTCGGGGCCGCTCATTCGAAATCTTGTAGGCGATAGAAACTATGGGCTCACGATAACTGACCAACAGGGTTGTACGGGAGTTTTTGAGCGATTCCTGCCCCAGCCGGTACCCATCACTTTTAGCCTCCAAAAAACAGATGCACTTTGTTTTGGCAGCGCTGATGGAACGGCAACTGTTTTTAATATCAACGGCGATAACAACGTTTTCACCTTTCTTTGGGATGCCAATACCGGAGGCCAAAACACCTCTACTGCAGTAGGGCTTTTAGCCGGTCGTTACAGTGTGACTGTTACCGACCCTGACGGATGTAACGCATCAGGGGAAATTATGGTGGCTCAACCCACGGAGTTAAAACTCTCTCTGAGTCTGGTACCTAACCGCTGCTTTGGAGATGAGGAAGGGGTAGCGAGCCTCACCGCGAGTGGAGGAACGCCGGGTTATACTTTTCAGTGGCCGGGTAATCGAAGTGGCCAGGAGATTACCGGACTTGCCGCCGGGGTGTATGTGGCCACAGTAACTGATGCCCAGGGATGTGTAAAAACCATTTCAGCAGAAATTGCCCAGCCGGAACCGCTACTTGCCGATGTAGAGGTGGTGGATGTAGCTTGTCATGGAGGCCGCAACGGTCGAATATCCATCTCTATGCTTGGTGGAACGCCGGGGTACCAGTTTAGTCTCGATAACCGAAATTTCAACGGTGCCAATATCCTGGCCGGTATGCGTGCCGGATACTACGTGCTATATGTTAAAGATGCAAAAGGGTGTACGCTGCTCACAGAGGCTACCATCAAGGAACCGGAGCCATTTAGCGTGGATGCAGGCCAGAATAGCTATATCATATCCCTTGGGGATACCCTTGTGCTCACCGCGATGGCGCTCAACGCCCAGGGGCCGGTCGAATTTGTATGGTCGGCGCCTTATGGCAATACCCTGAGTTGTACGGAATGTGACACCACCGTTGCCCGCCCGACCAATCAAATTACCTATGAGCTGTACGGAATAGATGCCAAGGGGTGCGAGGCTACAGACCTGGTGACCATTTTTGTAGAGAAGGAACGGATTGCACTGGTACCAACCGGATTTACCCCCAATCAGGATGGCCAGAATGATCGGCTCCTCGTGCATGGACGCCAGGGCACCAAAGTTCGGTTTTTCAGGGTTTTCGACCGTTGGGGCGAATTGGTCTATCAGGGCAATGACTTTCAGGTGAACGACCAGGCGAGCGGATGGGATGGATTCTTTAAAGGTGAGCCTGCCCAAACCGGGGTTTATATCTGGTATCTTGAAGTGGAATACCCCGATGGAC
>CAYTNI010000376.1:0-3331 GCA_964439115.1 uncultured Saprospiraceae bacterium | reverse complement strand
TATTCCATCAGAAGGAAAAAGATTATCTTTGTATAATAAATGTCTTCTTCGCCTCTCATGCGTATTTGTATTCTTGGATCCCGGGGTATTCCAAATCGCTACGGCGGTTTCGAACAATTCGCCGAACAGCTCGCGCCCGGACTGGTGCAGCTTGGGTATGAAGTAGCGGTATATTGTACCCATCACCATCCCTACGATTCAGATTTTTACAAGGGCGTTGAACTCATCCGTTGTTATGATCCAGAGCCGCAGATTGGAGCTACCGGGCAGTTTATCTATGACCTCAACTGTATTCTCGATAGTCGCCGCAAAAACTTTGACCTCATCTACCAGTTGGGTTATACCACGAGTGGCATTTGGCAGTGGTTGATGCCCCGGCAGCCGATTCTCGTCAGTAATATGGATGGATTGGAATGGAGCAGAGCCAAGTATTCAGCACCCGTTAAAGCGCTTCTGCGCTGGTCAGAACGCGCGGTGGTCAGAAGAAGTGACTATCTGATTGCCGATGCAGTACCTATTCAAACCTTTTTGAGAAAAAATTACGATGTGGAGGCCACCTTTCTGGCATACAGCGCCACCTTGTTTGAGCATCCGGAGGAAGGACAATTAGAGCGTCTGGGGTTAAGCCCCCGCGAATTTATGTTGGTCATAGCCCGATTACAGCCCGACAACCACGTGGAGATGGTCATTCAGGGGGTGCTGGAATCCGGTATCGGGCAACCCCTTATTGTGGTTGGAGATACCCGCGGGCGCTATGGGCAATACCTGAAATCCAACTACGGTAGCGCGCAGATTCGTTTTTTGGGAGGCATTTTTGAACCGCACTTGCTGGATAATCTCCGCCATTTTGCCCGTATCTACTTTCACGGCCACTCTGCCGGCGGAACCAATCCCTCACTGTTGGAAGCCATGGCAGCCGGTGCCCGCATCTGGGCGCACGACAACCCCTTCAACCGATCGGTGCTCGAAAGCGGCGCAAGGTATTTTTCATCAGCTGCGGATATTGTACAAGGGCTTCAGGATAATGAAGGCGAAACCGACACGGGACAGCGCATCCATCTAAACCGCCATGCCATATTGAATCGGTACGCTCCACAAAAATTGCTGATAGACTATGACGCCTTTTTTAAAAACTGCCTAACCCCAAAGTAATGGATATTGAACACGCAAACTTATTGAAAAAGCTTTCCAATGTCGTAGATTTTGCGGTACTGAATGGATTTATGGTGATTGGATATCTCTACCTGGTGCCCAAAGTTTCCATTACCCCCAACCATCTTTACTTTTTTGTTTACCTGAACGTTGGCTGGTTGTTGTTGAGCACTAATTTTGGATTGTTCCGGGAGGGACGTGTCGTAAAAGGGCATTTTATTCCCTTGATTTACCTTCAGCTTGCTGTATTCTTCTTTTTTGTATTTCTTATGTTTTTCCAGGTGGTCTCTCTGAACTATTACGCTAAGCCCAAGCTTAAGTGGATACTGCCGATAATGTTCATCACTATGGCTGTTGGTCAGATGGGCTTGTACTATGCTTATGCGTACTATCGGCGTCGTATAAGAAGCCGGAAGGTGCTCATAGTGGGACAGGGGGATTCAGCAATGCGTCTGGTTAGCTATTTTACGGAAAACCCCTGGCAGGGATATCAATGTCTGGGAACCATAGCCCTTAACTTCCCCATGCCTGAATCTGCCATTGGCGTACTGGCCGATCTTCCAAAAATACTTAAACAGTACCCCGTGGAAGAAGTATATATTGCTGTTGAAGAGCTATCGGGGGAACAAAAGATGTGGGTAGGGGAGTGTTTTAACAACTATCCAGTCAAGGTTCGTCTGGCACCTGATTTCGGTAACTTCTCGTATCAAAGTTCAGAGCTTCGGAATTTTGGTAACATTCCCGTCGTGGCGCTCCATCCCGGTCCTTTGAGTTTCGCACAGAACCGGCTGTTAAAACGTGGCTTTGATATCCTGGTTTCCTCCCTGGTCATTATCGCAATATTAAGCTGGATGACGGTTTTGTTGTATGTAGTTGACCGATTGACCTATAGGCAGGGGCTTTTCTTTAGGCAGAAACGGACCTCCCTCAACGGCAAAACCTTCACCATAATAAAGTTTCGGTCAATGTGGAAGAATCCGCTGGCAGATCGGCAGCAGGCAGTGGAGAATGATGAGCGCATAACCCCATTGGGTGCTTTTTTGAGAAAAACCAACATCGATGAATTACCACAGTTTCTCAACGTGTTCATCGGAAATATGTCTGTTGTTGGCCCCCGGCCGCACATGCTGGAACATACAGAGGCCTACCGAAGATTGGTGGATCGGTATATGATGAGACACCTGGTGAAACCTGGAATTTCGGGGCTGGCTCAAATAAGTGGTTATCGTGGTGAAGTCAGGCGCCTGGAGGATATCCAAAAGCGCGTTGAAATGGATATCGAATATATAAGGAATTGGACTTTTCTCCTCGACATAGTAATAATTGCTAAAACCTTTGGCTTGACCATTGCGGAGATTTGGAGTGGAGTTTTTCGTCGTAATAGCTTCATTTCTAATTAAATATGGATTTATAGCAACAAATTGTAAAAAAAAATGAGGGCGTTGTTTTGTTTTACATTAGCTAAAATGTATCTTTGCCATTTCAAAGGCATATCATAAAATTGCCTTTAAGGCTTATATATACTCGACACACATCTTTTTGAACAGCCCAAAAACTTATGAAAATGTTATTTCATAAATCACAACTATATGAACAGAGTGTTACACACAACACACCATTTACCGAATTTTATTCGGAAAAATGTGGGAAAGGTCCTACGGCCTCCACTATTTTCCGCATTGTTTCGCAAGGAGTTCTCCAAGTCTTCTAAAGGAACACATGGATTTCCATCTTCAGTAGGATTCGGAATTGCTCTTTTCTGTTTGCTGGTGTTCCCGGCTTTCATTGTTTCAGCTTCCAACAACCAAGATTTCAAAGGTATTTGGATGGATACAGATCAAAAGTTAGTGGAATTGCCGGCATTGTCTCCGTTCAGTGGGCAAAACGGAATCTTTCCTACATTCTATTTTTTCAGAAACAGGGTATTTGAATTTATGATGGCGACGCCTGTAAGGGCGCTCGCCTCTTGCGATTTCAGCCTGTTGGTTTACAGCAACGAAAGAGGTAATGATTTGTCATATCGAGCTCTGGGTACCCCTTAGTAATTTTGGGGTACTCAGATTCTCTCTCTAAAAATCGCAATAACAAATGCATAATCAAAGCAACATCTCAACCATGAATATGAACCTTAACTCGCACTTCGAGCGCGACAGGGGCTCGGGCACTTCGTGTCGTATCC
>CAYTNI010000375.1:0-3372 GCA_964439115.1 uncultured Saprospiraceae bacterium | reverse complement strand
ATAAATGTGAAAAACCCCGTTATCTTTGCCTCATCCTAAACAGGAAGCAAATTACAATTTCGTCACCAAACAGTTTGATTATAGAAAGTAACCCTTACACTAATTAGTTCGTACCTTATTGTTCACGTACCCAAACTTATTAGTTATGCAGGTTACACCGCTTAATGATCAACAACTTATTGCTTCCTACCTCAACGGCAACGAGCAGGCTTTCGAAGAGCTTCTTCACCGCCATCAGCAGAAAATTTACACTTCAATTTACTTATTCGTTAAGGATCAAAGTCTTGCCGAAGATATCTTTCAGGAGGTATTCATCAAGATCATTGATACCCTGCGCAAAGGGAAATACAATCACGAGGGTAAGTTCCTACAATGGGCGATGCGTATTTCCTACAACATGTGCGTGGATTATTTCCGCAGGAACAAAAGACGACCTCAGATTTCGACTACAGAGACTTTCGACATCTTTGATGTGTTGCAAACCGGGGATGTGAATGCGGAGCAGGCCATCATCAGGAGTCAGACCCATGATAAAATCCGTCAATTGGTGGATATGTTGCCACCGGAGCAACGCGAAGTCGTCATCCTCCGGCATTACGCAGATATGAGTTTTAAGGAAATTGCTAAACTCACCAGGGTTAGCATCAATACCGCGTTGGGTCGTATGCGTTACGCCCTCATCAACATTCGGAAGATGGTGGAGGAAAAGGAAGTTATCCTTCAGTAATACATCAGAGCTCCATCAAAATCTCCACCAAGTTTTCATCGCTGGGAAGATCCATTTTTTTGCGCAGGCGGTAGCGTTTATTCTCTACCCCTCGCAAAGAAATCCCCAGTAGTGGGGCTATTTCTTTTGAGCTCAGGTTCATCTTCAGATAGGCCGCAAGCCGCAAATCGCCGGGTGTGAGTTCAGGATATCGCTGTTTGAGCTTGCGCAGAAATGCCTCGTGTACGGAGTTGAAATTTTCCTCAAACAAGGCCCAGTCGTTTTCGGAGCTCAGCTCCTGATCAACCAGGTGGGTCACTTGTTGAAACAACAATGAGCTCCTTGGATTTCTCTGCAACTCGCTCACACGTTGTTTGATATCCATCAGGATTTCATTTTTTCGGATGAGCTGCATGGTTGAGTTGGCTAGATCCCTTGCTTTTTTGAATACATCTTCCTGTAATTGCTGGTTTCTTTCCTCGATGCGCTGTTTGTGTATGAGCCGTTCCCGTTCCAGCAGTTGCATTTTATGGCGCTGTTCTACCCGACTTTGATAGGCGACCAGGGCGGCTAGTACGGTTCCAATCAAGAAAAAACCAAGAAGTAAGCGAAACCACCAGGTTTGGTGCCAGCGGGGGTTAACCCGAAAGTCCAATGGTGTAATCAGGTCGGAAAGGTCGGATTGAACCTCCAATCGGTAAAGCCCGGGCGGAAGGAAACTAAAGTCTAGTTTGCTTTGAGCCGTCCATTCCGACCATTCTTCCTGTAAGCCTTTCATCCGCCAGCGATATTGAGCAATCCGGTCGAATACCATGGCAGAAAAAGCCAAAGAGATTTGGGGTTCATCAGGAAAAAATTCAATGGCCTCCCGGTTGTTTCTGTGAATGGAAATTGAGCGCCCCCCTTTTTTTCCTGTGGCAAATGCACTGTGAATGATTGGAGCACTTCCTGTGAAGCGGTTTGAGTTATGGGTTTGGAGTTCCCAGACAGCATAACCATCCTCCAGGCAAAACAGCCAGCCACTTGAGCCAAAAGGCAGGATGTTGGGACGATCCGGCACCATGCGAATGTTCATGACTGACTTTTGCCCTGGTCCTATTCTTAATATATGGTCTGCATACACACAAAAAAATGAACTGTCGCCGGCAGAAAACAAATCCTTTTCCCTGCCATTAAAGGCATAGCCGTGCCAAAAGTCCAGCTGCTTCCATTGTTGACGGTTATCGTCCCATTCGAGGAAGTTTTCTCCGGCATGGAGCACCAACCTATCGGAAAGGCTTCTCAGGCCAAGATTGTATTCGGTGGGCAGGCCGAGGCTAGTGTCGATTTTTTGAATTTCGGTTACCCGCAACCCGTCTTTTTGCAAGCTGAGGCGATGCAAACCGCGATATGGATGTGCCGCCCAAAGTTTTCCCGCGGCATCAAACTCCATAAATTCAATAGGCTCCGAAAATCCGATTAATCGGTTTGATGCGGAAATTTCTCCGGAAGGGGACATGCGAAATGCCACCAGTCCGGTGTAGGTGCCCTGGATCCAAAGCGTAGGATCCCACGGAGCCTGCCGCAATACCCACCCCCCTGTGACATCTGATATTTTTTCTGCTGTACCTCCTGAAACCTCGAAAGTACCATCATTGTGGCCGCAAATCAGCCTGCCGTTAACCTGCATAAGCTCCCAAACCTGGCCAGAAATGCCAGCCACCGATCGCCATTCACCGGCATTGTCGCCCTGATGGTAGCGATGTCGGAAAAACAAACCCTGATTGGAGCCCAGGTAAAGGTAGTCGCCGTTCTGCGCCGCCGTATAGACTGCGCCGATACTGCCGCGGCGGTCTAGCGAAAATCGCAGCGGATTATTCAACAAAACCAGATCAAGCCCTTTGTCGAGCCCTGCCCAAAGATTGCCGTCCGCATCCTCAAAAAGTGCCAAAACCGTGTTATTTTGAAGACCATGGTCGCGGTGAATGTGGTAGTGAATCCGGCCAGTGACATCCGAAATAAAAAGACCTTCGCCTACAGACCCAAAAGCGAGCATGCCGTCCGACATGCGAAGTATTTTGTTCAGGCGAGCCCCTTCCAGGAGCTGCTGAACCTGGGTGTTCCAGGGTTGGAGAATACCCTTTTCCCAAAGCAGCATGCCGCGACGTTCGGTGCCAATCAACAATTTTCCCTGTCCAATGCCGGTAATTCCTACTATGATTTCCATACCGATTTCGGCAGTTCCGGGAAGTAACTCAAATTGGTTGTTGGGTGTTTTTACAAAAATACCCTGTCCAATAGCCGGTACTAGGATTTTTCCATCCACCGACTGGATGAACATGATATTTCCGGGCAGCTTTATTTCGCGCACTTTGTCGTAATCGTATTCGTAAAGAGCTGAAAACGACTGAAAAAAGACCCTGTCTTCTGTCACCAGGATATGCCATATTTCCTCTGTTCCAACTTTTTGGGAACTCAATTCTTCCGAGAGCACTTTGAATTGTCCGTGAGAGCCGGCACGTTCATCCAGAGCGCCGGGCACGGCAATCTGGGATACATCGGCCTGTCGGTAGCGCTCTATTTTCTCGGTGACGACGGGCTGGCAAAGGCCAGTCTCATCGCCGGCTTTCTGATGAACTTCTTCGATCTCGGCCACCGGCTGCTGCTGGTCGATCTGCCGGGCCACG
>CAYTNI010000374.1:401-3372 GCA_964439115.1 uncultured Saprospiraceae bacterium | reverse complement strand
CATAAGTTATTAGTTTACGGCGATTTCCTTTATGAAATGGATACCCGTACTTTTACCCTTAGACAATTAGACAGTAAATCAGGACCACCCCTGCGGGAAATTCGCCTTCTGCAACAGGATAAAAACGGAAAACTGTGGCTGGGCACCAAGGAAGGTCTGTTATTGTGGAATCCTGAGGATGGTCACGCCATAAGTTATGGCTACCGCGATGGAATTGCCGACCGGGAGTTCAACTATTCCAGACTTACCCACCCCCTTCGGGACGGCCGCATCCTGGCATCCACCGGCAGAAATGGCTTTTTTTATTTTCATCCGGACTCCTTCCGTACCGCTCAGGCTCCTCCCAATGTAATTATTGATGCGATCAAAGTTCGTAATCGCAACCTCGCCCTACCTACTGCGGGCACTCCCCTGGTACTTCCCTATAACGAAAACATCCTCGAAGTTCGCTACGTTTGCCTGTCATGGCTTCAGCAGCCCCACCTGCAATTCCGTTACCGCATCTCCGGCCATTCCGATGAGTGGACGCAGCATGGTTCATCGCAGGAATTACTACTCACCGGATTGTCGCCGGGGCGTTACCGCCTCGAAATCCAGGCGGTCAACCGGGAAGGGCTCACCTCGCCGGATATCACCACCCTGCAATTCCGCATCCGCCCGCCCTGGTGGTGGAGCCCTTTGGCATGGATAATCTATCTCTCCCTTTTTTCCTGGGCTGGATATCGCTGGTACCGCTTCCAGCTTCAACGAAAATTAGAAAAAGCCGAAGGTCTGCGCCTCAAAGAATTAGACAGCTTTAAGTCTGACTTTTACCAGAACATCACCCACGAGTTCAGAACCCCACTGACGGTAATTACCGGGCTATCAGAAAACATGATGGAAAATGCGGCGTCCATCAGCAAGGACAATCTCGACAGTATTCGCCGGAATGGCCACCGACTGCTCGACATGGTCAATCAGCTCCTCGACCTTTCCAGGATGGAGCGGGGTAAGATGGTACTGCACCACCAGTGCGGTGATGTAATTCCCTTGCTGAAAATAACCTTCGAGAGCATTCATTCCTGGGCTTCCAGCAGGCAAATTACCGCTACGTGCTCTTTTTCCGAATCGGAAATTATCATGGACCACGACCCGGAAAAATTCCAGCAGGTGGTGCTCAACCTGTTGTCCAATGCCGTAAAATTCACCCCTGCGGGAGGAAAAATACAGTTGTCGGCCCAATTAGTGGATGCTTACGACTTTCCAACGATGCATTTTCATTATCCGCCGCAGCGTAGCGCCTCAAAATGGCTTTCCATTGAGGTACAGGATACCGGTGTAGGGATACCGGAAAAACACCTTCCGCATATTTTCAATCGCTTTTACCAGGTAGAGTACAAAATCAATCGCCGTGCGGAGGGTACCGGTATCGGCCTTGCCTTCGTCGCTGAGTTGGTCAGACTGATGGGCGGTGGCATAGCGGTGCGCAGTCAGCCGGATTGCGGTTCTACCTTCGCGGTGGTGTTGCCGATAACTCAGAAGGCGCCCAGGCTACTGTCGCCGGAAGCCACTCCAATAGCGCTCTGGCAGCATGCACCGGTGGAGGCCAGGACGGCAGAGGATACGGAAACCGATGCTCCCACCGTACTCATTGTGGAAGACAATGCGGACATGGCCGCGTACATTGCCCTTTGTCTGGAAGACAAATACCGTTTGTTGCATGCTTCCAATGGCCTAGAAGGTTTGGAGGCGGCCATGAGGGAGGTGCCCGACCTGGTTTTGAGCGATGTCATGATGCCCGAAATGGACGGGTTGGAGCTTTGCGGCCGTCTCAAAGCGGAGGGCAGCACCAGTCATATACCAGTCATTCTGCTCACGGCACGTGCCGGACAGGCGAACAAGCTGGAGGGTCTTCGCCGGGGTGCCGATGAGTACTTAGTCAAGCCCTTCCACCGGGAGGAGTTGTTGCTTCGCATAGAGGGACTGTTGGAAGCCCGGCGGCGCCTGCAGGAGCGGTACCGGCAATTGGCGGGCATTGGGCATGAAACTGTGACCATAGCCGATGCGGCAAATATTGAGCCTGAGGAGGATGAATTTTTGCGCAAGGTTCGGGAGTTAGTGGATGCCCGATTAGGCGTTCCCGGGCTGAGTAGCGGCACCCTTTGCAGGGAATTATTTTTGGGAGCATCGCAGTTCAACAGGAAGTTATCGGCACTGACGGGCTACACGGCGGTGCAGTATATTCGTCGGCGGCGCATGGAGCGGGCAAGGGTTTTGTTGCAGGAAACCACGCTCGGCGTTGCGGAGGTTGCTGCTGAGGTCGGCTATGAGGATCCCTCATTTTTCACCCGGAGTTTCCGTCAGGATACCGGGATGAGTCCCAGCCAGTGGCGGGAGCAGGGGGAAAAGGGCTAAAAAGGCGAAAAAATCCTAATCAATGCGGGAAAAGTCCAAACATACCTGGTGAAAGGTGCTGCAATTTTGGGGTGCACTTTCGGAAATCATAACAACACCGCAGCATTTTTCATTAGGTAATCATAAAAGGTATGACGAAAAGGTATTTGCAGCCCCACCCTAATACCCATTTTTTGCAGGATGCGCGGGCGGCCATAGTACGGCACCTGGAGGTAGAATCTTTCGGGGTGTTTGAACTGGCTGCCGCGTTATCGCTGAGTCGTTCCCAGTTGTTTCGTCGGGTGAAGGAGTTGAGTGGACGACATGTGTCGGCTTTCATCCAGCAGGTGCGGGTAGAAGAGGCTTGTGCGTTGCTGCGCACCACGCAGTTGACGGTGGAGGAGGTGGCGTTCAGGACGGGCTTTTTTGATGCCAGTCATTTTCGGCGGGTTTTCCGTCGGGAGCTGGGGATGGCGCCGGGGGCGTACAGGGATGGGGAATGAGGACGTGGATTAAGCGTTTTTTTTGCACTTTTTTCAATTATGCAACATATATACCCCATAACTTCCATTTTCCCACATTAACTTTGCCTTAACCA
>CAYTNI010000374.1:0-369 GCA_964439115.1 uncultured Saprospiraceae bacterium | reverse complement strand
CAAATATCGCGAACAATTATAAGTTAGGGTTTTCGATTTCGAGGTGGCTCGGAATGGAAAAGGAAAGACATATAAACCGGGGACTACTTTTTGTGGTTCAGGGACGGCGAAGCCATGGAAAAATTTTTGAAACCCGACTATAACATCATATAAACAATAGCATATTGCCCTGGCGACCAAAAAAGGCGTTCGGTGTTGAAGGGCAGAAGATAATATCCCCGATTGGGAAGAAACTTACATCCAAGGAAATACTAAAGCCAACATGATTAAAGACCCGGAGAGTGTCCACTGGCATGCCTTAGTGGTAAAGCCCCGCTCAGAACGAAAAACTGGCCAACTACTGACGGAATATGGATTTGAGACCTGCGT
>CAYTNI010000373.1:0-3394 GCA_964439115.1 uncultured Saprospiraceae bacterium | reverse complement strand
ACTGCGAACCATAGTCGAGAATGATTATCGTATCATGGGCTTTCATCAAATTTTCAAATTCGGAGAGCTCCTTGGATTCTGTCATCTTAAGCGATATGGCGGAAATATCCTGCAGCCATTGCACCGGCAAATCGGCAGATCTGGCGCGGTATCTACGGATTCCTTCCCGGCTATCCTGTTTTTGCCCCAGGTAGGCAAAGTTAATCGAAGATAAAAATGGTGGCCGAAAGCTTACAGGGGTTGTTTCCGGATGCCCGTCAATACGGCGGAACCAAACCGGTCCCTTGGCACCGGCGCAGGAAATATCGTACCCGGAACCTCCAAAAGTAGCCTCCAGCAATTCAAAAGGATTTACGCCGGCCCAGGAAGCGATATTGGCGATAAGCGTAGAACTGGTACCCAAACCCCAATGCCGGGAGAACTCCAGTCGGGTAATGACCTCCCCGGCAGGATTGAAATCAGGATTCAGCGTTCGGGCTGTACCGAGAATTTGAGCCAGGCGAGCCGATACTGTCTCATCCGAGGAAGAGATTACTTCAAAATTTTCTACATTCAGCGTACATTCCAACCAGCAGGAGTTGTCGGCATCGAAACTTTGCCAGTGGAGCAGTTTTTCTCCAGGGAGCACCTCGAGTGATTGCCCGAGCCGCGTGGGCAAGGCCAAAGCCATGGCGCCATCGAGTACCGCATACTCGGCGGAAAGCAACAATTTGCCATGTGCATAAAAAAGGCTCATAAGGAGGTCGAAGCAGTGCGAAGTGTGGCCAGAAAATCGCGCACGGCACTGAAAGAAACCACTTTGTCAGAGAAATGGGCTGATGCGGATGCTATTTCTGCTTCACCGGCGCCCAAGTGATTGAGGATGTTCATCAGGTGCATGCGCATGTGGCCGGCCTGGATACCAGTAGTGACGAGGGATCGCACGGCAGCGAAGTTTTGTGCCAATCCTACCGAGGCTACAATCATCATCAGCTCAGCAGCAGAGGGATTGCCAAGAATTTCCAGGGTACGCGCTGCGAGGGGATGCAATTTGGTGAGCCCCCCTATTGATCCCAGAGCAAGGGGTATATCGAGTTGGAAGCGGAAGACGCCTTCCTGTATGGTACATCGGCTGAGGCTGCGATATTGTCCGTCGCGTGCAGCATAAGCGTGGGCACAGGCCTCCACTGCGCGGAAGTCGTTGGCAGTGGCGAGTACTACTGCGTCGATTCCGTTCATAATCCCTTTGTTGTGGGTGACGGCGCGGTAGGGGTCAATTTGGGCGATGCGCACCGCCTGACGAAAGCGTTCAGCCATATCTCGGCCTTCTGATTCCCTGCCGCGCTCGCCGAGTTGATCCACGGGGCATTCCACCCAGGCACTTGCTATACATTCAGGTGTATAATTGGAGAGAATAGCCATGATGACCTCAACATGGCGCTCATTTTCCGGCAAATCGGTACAATAGGGGATAAAATTTTCCAGGGTGCTGCCGAATTCTTCGAGCACGGAGTTGATAAAATTGGCGCCCATGGAATCGCAGGTCTCGAAGCCTGCGCGCAGTTGAAACAGTCCGGGCTCCTCAGCGCCGAGGTCAAGGAGTTCAATATGTCGAATGCCTCCGCCGCGCTTTTCCATATTGGCGGTGAGATAGGCGGCATCTGTGCGGAGTTGCTGTTCCAGTTTCGGAAAAACGGTCCTCAAGTGTGCGGGATTTCCTTTCCATAGGAAGTGTACCTGCCCGAGTTTAATGGTACTGCGCACTTCGGCGTGGAAGCCCCCGCGATCGGCCCAATACTTGGCAGCGCTGGAAGCAGCGGCCACCACAGAGCTTTCCTCAATGACCATAGGCACGGCATAAGGCTTGCCGTTGATGATAAAATTAGGCGCAATACCGTAGGGCAGCGGAAAGTTAGTAAGGGTATTTTCACTGAATCCGTCAAGGATGCGCTGTAGTCGCTCATCCGGGTGAAGGAATCCCTGAAAATCGGCGGCAGCCAACTCGGGCTGGTTGGTGAATGCGGTGAGGAGCCACTGCATTTTTTGGTCTTTAGACCATTTGGAGAAACCCTGTACTATTTTTTCCATCAGTTTGGGTTGGTGCTATCAGGCTTTAACACGTAAATAGGCTCGGGCAATTTCCAGCCCGCGAATCTGGGTGGCCACATATTGCTGAAGGGCGCTGTAATCGCCGCGTGCGTGCTGCAGGAAGCCGGAGGCCTGGCCATACACTGCCGGCACAGAAACCTTTTGGATCAGGTAGTAGCCGTCGAGGAAGTTGCGGATGCCGCCTGAGATAATCACCTGGCGGCACTGGACGGTGTCGCCGAGTTCGGCGAGCAAGGTTTGGAGCATTGCGGCCATATCAACAGCCGAGTGACCCACATGCGCCATGGGCTCCCAGGCCTCCTGATCGGCGGGGCTGCTTCGAAGCAGTTCCAGCAGGGCAAAATTCACGCCACCGGCAGCGGCGAAGTCAATTGCAGCGAGTGGCATTTGGAGCAGGGCACGCAGGCTTTCAGGGCCCATTCCCTGACCTACTTCCTTAACGATAATATTGACGGGAATTTGTTCCAACACCATGGCGATGGTTTCCAGAGGGGATTGGAGGAAGCGGTCGCCTTCCGGTTGGAGCCATTCCTGCAGCGGATTGACATGAATGATAAGGCCATCGGCACGCAGTTTGGAGACGACATCTCCGGCGCGCTGCAATTCGCCGCGATGGATAAGTTGTTCGAGCTGAGCGATGCCGAGGTTGGCGTAGAGGGGTAAGTCATTGCCGATGGTGTCGCGCACATCGAAATCGGACAGGGTATCGTTGCCGTGGAGGAGGGAGCGGCAGGAGCCGAGGCCCATCCCCATGCCGAATTCGGCGCAGGCGCGGGCGAGGTTGGCGTTGATGGTGCGTGCCCAATCGGTGCCGCCGGTCATGCTGGACACCCAGAGGGGTGCGCGCAGGGTTTTTCCAAGAAATTGCAATGGCGGTAAGCTTCCCGGGGCGGGATGCGCGGAGAGGAGCGGTTCGTAGTGAAAGCGGGGGTCAAGTTGGGCGGCGTCCACTTTGGAGCGGAAGGCCAACTCAATATGGTCGCGTTTGCGGGATGCCGCGGTGGGATCGTCATCCCCTGTGGATTGCAGGGGAATGTGCGCTGCTTGTTCCTGAATTGGAGTTGACATAACCGCAAATATTAAATGATTAGGGAATGGAACGCCCGGAGGGGAAAATGGTTTAGGAGGGGGGGTACTCTTATCAATGAGTCAAAGGTCAAGCATTCCGAATGATTCGTTGTAAGGAATATTCAAGTCAATGAACTTAAATTTCTGATTGGCCTCTTGTTTTAGCAAGTTATAAATCTTCAAACTTTCATTATCTGAAGAGAGATAGAATTTAAATGCTTGCTCACAGTCTGCCTGA
>CAYTNI010000372.1:0-3395 GCA_964439115.1 uncultured Saprospiraceae bacterium | reverse complement strand
AGTAGCTACTCGGAGGGTAAAGGCGCCATCGCTGATGCCGGCACACGAGACACTATCCTGCGCGATATTGACAAAGAGCTGACTGCTGGAGACATTCACAATGCCACCGTTGCCGAGGAAGCCATAAGGATTGAGGGAAGGGTCTCCAATCTCGATATCAGTCGGGTTATTAACAAAATTGATTTCTGAGGATTGCCCGAAATCCCCGATTACATCAAAGCAGATTTGGAATATACTGGTTCCATCCGGAATGGAAACCCCCATGAACGACAGATCTGCCCATGAAACGGTAGTTCTGCCGTTGCTGGTGAGCGCAGAAGAGGTATTGAAGGCCGATTGATCGAACCCGGTCAACGCAGGATTGAAACCTTGAACCTGGGAAAACTGAAGGACATTCGGGTCCCATTCCATGGAAAACTGCATAGCACCGACATTGGTGAAATCTTCGACCCTTACGTCAAGGCATACTTCCGAACCGGGCAGGGCATTGGTGAATGGCAGGAAGAAGGATACGGCGGTACAGTTACTGAAGTCCATAGAGAAAGACGTGCCACAACTTTTTCCATCCTCCACGGTAATGATATAGATACCGGGCTGAGGGATGGTAAATTCCACCGTATCGTTGTGCATCACTACATTATTGACGGTACCTTTCACACTGGGATTGGTACTTAGTGCGATATCGAAGGTATAGGTGGTATTGGGGTCGAATTCGGGGAGGCCGCCGCGGATGATGAAGGACCCCTGGCAGCCGCTAAGGCCGGCGTTGACATTTTGGTTGGAGGCCTGAATGGCATTGAGATACACGACGGAGAAGGCTGCTGCGGTATTGACGTGTACGCAGGCTCCATTTTGTTCGAATCCGCGGGTAGCAAAATTGTCGAGTGTAATGGGAGCAAACCAGAATTGGATAGGCGTCGGGTTGCCATTGTGAAAAGCAGATTGCAGGAATCCGTCATTGACGAAGTTGGCATTGCCATTTGATTGTTCATTGGCAATCCACATCATGTCTGTTTGAGGGACTGGATTGCCATTGACGAGTATGGGGCTTGTATTGTTCAGGCAGGGATCCGCCTGGATATTAGCCAGGGTTTGTCCGGAAACGGTGGGTGCGCAATCGTAAAAGGCATATCCAATGCCTGCCGGAGTAGCTGTATTGGGGTCACTACTCAGAATGTAATCACCATTGTGAATCACGGGGAGGGTGTCGCCCAGACAAAGATAGACGATTCCGGGAGGGCCATCATTGCTTTGACCAATAACGGTGCCGAGCGTAACTGTTCCGGCAAAATTGTTACACAGCGATTTGGCATCATCCGCGCTGATGTCGGAACTTCGGAGAATGGAAATATTGCCAGGCACCTGAGCGGACAATATGCGGGCAAATGCCAGGAGGCAAAAGGTGAATAATAGTCTAGCCATGAGATTGGTTATCAAGTGTGAAATTTGTTTTTGGGCGGGAGGATAAATTTTCCAAAAGGTGAAACGTTGTAGTGCGTGGCAAAATTACGCGGATAGACGGCAATATTCAACGAGTTTTCCTTTTCTTTGTATTCAAACAAACTAAAATTTCAAACATGTTGATAAAATATGGCGTTGGTGCGGGCTTTTGCTTGCTATTCTCCGGAATATTAATGGCACAAGGTAATGCGATTGCTTTTGAAAAGTATAGTCTTGACAATGGGCTCAAGGTTATTTTACACCAGGACAAGACCACGCCAATTGTAGCGGTGAGTGTGATGTATCATGTGGGGTCGAAGAATGAAAAGCCAGACCGTACTGGTTTTGCGCATTTTTTCGAACACCTTTTGTTTGAGGGCTCTGCCAATATTGAGCGCGGGGAGTTTGACAAGTACATTCAGCGAGCCGGGGGTACGCTCAATGCCAATACTACCTGGGACCGTACTTTTTACTATGAGGTTTTGCCATCTAATCAGCTGGCATTGGGTTTGTGGCTGGAGTCGGAACGCATGTTGCATGCTAAGGTAGAGAATCAGGGTATTGAGACGCAACGCCAGGTGGTCAAGGAAGAGCGTCGTCAACGCATAGATAATCAACCGTATGGCAGTCTTCTCGAAGAATCTTTCAAACGGGCATTCCGTGAGCATCCTTACCGGTGGCCGGTTATTGGGGCGATGGAACATCTCGATGCTGCCACGGAGGAGGATTATGTGAATTTTTACAAAGACTTTTACGTGCCTGAGAACGCAATTCTTTCCATTGCCGGTGATTTTGAGCCGGCACAGGCAAAGAAACTGGTCGAGCAGTATTTTGGATCAATTCCCAAGGCGAGTCGCCCGGTTTATCGCCCGGAAATTGTGGAGCCCCCTTTAGCCGGGGAGGTTCGTGACACGGTATTAGACAATGTACAGCTTCCTGCCGTAATCCACACCTACAGGATTCCGGCGCAGGGCACCCAGGATTACTATGCGGTAAAGATGTTGAGCACCTTGTTGTCACAGGGAGAGAGTTCCCGTTTATCGAGAGCACTGGTGAATGACCAGCAGAAGGCGCTTTTTATTGGCAGTTTTCCGATAGAGATGGAAGATCCTGGGGTAACCCTTGTATTCGGCGTTACCAACATGGGAGTAAGTGCCGGGGCATTGGAAGCAGCTATGGAGGCGGAGATGGCGAAGGTTCGTACGGAATTGATTTCTGAATCGGAATTTAAGAAATTGCGCAACCAGATTGAAAATGACTTTGTAACGGCAAACAGCTCTGTTTTAGGTATAGCCGAACGTTTGGCCAATTACGAAATGTACTTTGGTGATGCTGCGCTTATTAATACGGAGATTGGTCGGTTTATGCAAGTGACGCGCGAGGATATCCGAATGGCTGCTCAAAAGTACTTCCATCCAGGAAACAGGGTTGCATTGACTTATCTTCCCCGGCAGGTGGCGCCTTAGTATAATTGCCTGGTCAAACATTCTTGTTTTAGTGGGAAGGGGTTTTCAACCTCTAAAAAGCACAACAAAGCGGGTAGTGCCCGTGGTTGGGTTTTCAGCAAAGGTGTCTGATGGTATTTTAAAAAGGGCGGGGATGATTTCAGGGTGCTAATCACAAAGATGTATTTGCCTATTGGTAAAAACGCGGTGTCTTTGATGTGTTGGATTTTTTGGGGTAGTTTTAAGTCAATGGGCAAAGCTAAAAGTATTGTCTGGAAAAAGCGCATTGTCTGAATGAAGCGATATGGATATAGGGGAGGACCTTATCATGATTTCGGGATAAGCGGGTGTTTTTGGAAAGCCTCTAATTTCTTGGAAAGGGAAATTAGCAGACAAACATCAGGGTTTATTTATCGCTGGTAAATACTAATTGTTGAGGAAAATACGGTGGTGAAGCAATTATTGAGTTAAGCAAAAAACAATGCCTTCTTTAAGTCCAAGAAAAATAAG
>CAYTNI010000371.1:0-3406 GCA_964439115.1 uncultured Saprospiraceae bacterium | reverse complement strand
ACCCAATGCAAAATTTCCTGCTGCAAGTGTTGCTGTTAATCCACTTACGCCTGAAGATCCGAAGGATTGACCATCATATAAATCGCCATTTCCTCCTGTATAAGCAACCCTGATGCTTTTGCCTGTTGCGTTAACCCCGGGCATTAATGGTGAACCAACCTGCCTAAATTCATTACAACTGCATTTGAGCGCATCCACTGTGCCTTTGGTAGCGCACTTTATAGGTTTCCAATCAGCCGATGACGAGCCTAGGTTCATTTCCAGACAGCCAGTTTCGGTATTTAAAATCATCAATCCAAAGGCAGGCGAATTTATACTATTTCTTTGCGTGATGTCCATGCGAGGGAAAAGTATCCCCTTTGTGGTACTTTGTACATCCAGCATAGCGGAATTGTCAGGCGTGATGCCACCGATGACCGTCTGCGCATACATAGGGGCAATGGCTACGCACAACAGGAAGGGTAACATGTAGAATTTTTTAAAAATGGTTGAATCCTTTTTCATAAGTATGATTTTTGAAAGTGTTAATTTTATGGATGAATTTCAACTGAATCATTTTGTCCCCCTACTTGAAGCCATTTCATCTCGCCTTATCAAAGTCAATTACCCAGACATTAGCTATTCGAGTAATAGTTAATTGAATGCACCTCACAAAGGGAGATAGAGAAGCTCAAAAAAATAGTCGTTTTGAAAACCTGATTTGAAATGGAGAAGCCTTTTAAATTTTTTGACAAATGAACCGATGTTATCTATACAGGAGAAATTTTTTACCCCTACATTACCTCTACAAGACCCCTACATTATCTCTACAAGCGTCTTTAATATCCTGATTTAAAGCAATTTAAATGGAACAAAATAATACCCCTTCCAATACTTGCAAAATGACCTTGGATACCTTAGGAAGGGAAGTCCGGAAATATTACTACGTGTGCGTCAAGGCTATTGGGTAGCTATGGCAGATTACATCAACGCAAATAGAGGATACAATTACCAAGACTAGCGCGATTCAGAGCGAATAATTGCACGAGATGGTTGACCAAAACCTTGATGGCCGTTACTGTGAGCGTGCAACAAGAAACGTCCCTTTAATGCCTGGCACATGTCCTCTGTGGTAAAGATTATCCCGCAACAATATAAGTACGTAAAAAACAAAAAGGCTCAGCGCACCACCAAGGGCGCGCTGAGCCTTTCCTATCCAAAAAAATCATTTTTACAACCCCATCCTGTCCATTATAAAGGCGTAGTTGAACGCCACCTCCTTCAGTCGGTCAAAACGGCCGGTAGCGCCGCCATGTCCCGATTTCATATTGGTGCGCAAAAGGGTGATGTGATTATCCGTTTTCATGGCCCTGAGTTTGGCAACCCACTTGGCCGGCTCGTGAAACAATACCTGTGAATCGTTCAATCCGCCCGTAGCCAAAATGTGCGGATAGGCCTCCTTTTCGATATTGTCATAAGGTGAATAAGAGCGCATGTAATCGTAGGCCTCCTTCTCGTTGGGATTGCCCCATTGCTCATACTCCTGCGTGGTAAGCGGCAGACTCGGATCCAGCATCGTGTTGATGACATCTACAAAAGGCACCTGCGCCACCACTACCTGAAACAACTCCGGACGCATATTGGCCACCGCACCCACCAGCAATCCACCGGCACTACCTCCATTAATGGCCAGCTTTCCGGAGTTGGTGTACTTTTGGGCTATCAACTCCTCCGCACAGGCAATGAAATCCGTGAACGTATTTTTCTTGTTCATGAGCTTGCCGTCATCGTACCAGGATTCTCCCATCTCACTGCCGCCCCGAATCTGGGCAATGGCATACACAAAACCGCGATCTACCAGACTGAACACGTTGGAGTTGAACCTCGGATCCGTACTGATGCCATAAGAACCATAAGAATACAACAAGGTCGGATTGGAACCGTCCATTTTGATGCCCTTGCGATGTACCAGCGCCATGGGCACCTTCACCCCATCAGGCGCAGTGGCCCACAATCGCGCTACTTCGTAGTTATCGGGGTTAAAGCCGCCCGGAATTTCCTGTTGCTTCAGCATCTTGCTTTCGCCGCTCCGCATGTCGTAATCATATACCGAGTTAGGGCGATTCAGCGAGGTGTAATTGTACCTTAGTACTGTAGATTCGTAGTCAGGGTTGCTGCTGGTACCCACAGCATACACCGGCTCCGGGAAATTGACCGATTGCATACTGCCATCCTGCAGATTCTTGATGCGGATTTCCTGCAGGCCGTTCTGGCGTACTTCCACCGCAAGGAACCCGTCAAAAACCTCCATGCCTTCCACCTTGGCCTCGGGATCGTGCGGAATGAGATCCTTCCAGGTACCCTTGTCGGTATATCCTTGCAGCGGCGCTTCCATAATTTTGTAATTCCTGTTCTCTGCATCCTTTACCCGAAGCACAAAACGCTCGCGATGATGCTCCACCTGGTATTGAAAATCCTTCTCACGAGGCACGAACAACTCAAACTTGCCCATCGGCTGGTCGGCAGACAATAAACGGTACTCGGAAGAGGTAAAACTGCCGGAAGCCAAGAACAAAAACTCGCCGGTTTTGCTGCGATCCACACTCAATTCAAACAACTCATCAGGCTCTTCGTAAATCAATACATCAGCCGATTTTGAGCCCAACACATGACGATATACCCGGTAAGATCGCAACGCCGCATTAGGGCGCGTATAGAAAACCGTGCGGTTATCATTTGCCCAGGCACCGGTACCGGCATTCTCAATGACATCAGGCAAGTCTTTACCGGCTTCCAGATCCCGAAAACGGAGGGTAAATTCCACATAAGACCCGGTGTAATTGCTGGCGTAGGCCATGATGCGGTTGTCCGGACTAATCCGATAACCCGCCAATACAAAGGCTGGTTTTCCCTCTGCCTCCAGGTTTTCATCCATGATAACCTCTTCTTCCGCCTCCAGACTACCCTTTTTGCGGCAGTATATACGGTATTGCTTTCCCTTTTCCGTGCGGGAGTAATAATAATAGCCATTGTCAAAATACGGCACCGAGCTGTCATCCTCTTTGATGCGGCCTTTCATTTCGTCAAAAAGGGTTTCCTGCAATGTCTTTGTGTGCGCCATTACCGTATCGCCGTACGCATTTTCAGCCTCCAGATAGGCGATAACCTCCGGATTGCTCTTGTCCTTGAGCCAGTAGTAATCGTCGGTCCGGGTGTATCCATGCTCGCTGAAAGTCTGCGGCTTTTTTGCCGCCATCGGAGGAGCCGGGTAATCACTTTGCATCCGCAAAATCGGTGCAGACTCGCGCTTGCAGCCTGCCAGCGCCATTACGCCGAGTAAAAGGAAAAAATAAAATGACTTATTCATTTGGTTGGCTTGTATGGGTTGAAAATTTGGATTGATTAAACACCTGAAGATAAGATAGTC
>CAYTNI010000370.1:0-3410 GCA_964439115.1 uncultured Saprospiraceae bacterium | reverse complement strand
ACAGTGGGCTCAGGATGACAGTTAGCGGTATGAGTCCCCAGGATATGGCCTCCCTTTCATTGAGCCCGGGAGGGTCGTGGTACGACCGGATTATTGGATATCCAGGTGGATTTTTCCGGTCTTTTGCAATGCGATTGGTTTAAGAGCTTTAAATCGCTGGTCAGGCAGCGCGTCGGCATTACGCAGGTATCGTGCCTGGCACATATACGGCGCAAATTTATCGAGGCGAAGGATAATCATCCTACCCTGGCAGAGCATTCCCTGATACTTATTCAGCAATTGTATGTATTGGAGCGGCAATACAGCACGGAAGGCTTATGCGCAGAACAGATTGCAGCAGAACGGTGGAAGCCCGTCCGATATTCACGGAATTATTGACCTGGGTAGAGGAGCAGCACAAGAACAACCTGAGCAAGGAGGCCATTGGAGTAGCTTTGCGCTATGCTGCACACCAGTTGCCACAGTTGGAAGTATATCTGACGGTTGGCCGCGTGCAAATTGATAACAACCTGATCGAGAATGCGATTCGTCCCATAGCCCCGGGCCGCAAGAACTATCTGTTTTGCGGTTCCCATGAGGGCGCAAAGCGCGCGGCGATGATGTATTCCTTTTTGGCCAGTTGCAAGACGAAGGACATCAATCCCTGGGAATGGTTGAAGTATGTGTTGCAAAATCTGGAAAATTACCCACAAAAGCGCATCCATGAACTGTTCCCTGGAAACTGGCAGCAAGAGCAGAAAAGTTCATACCAGGTAAGATTATTAGCCATTAAGCTGGGTTTACAACTGGTGTGGAGAGGGGGCAAGGACGGATACCATGGAAACTTGTCTCCTGGCAATCTACCCGAATCCCATAAAGGTTTTTTTACCTTTGTCGCAAAAAGAACACCATGCGATTCGCCATTGCCTACATGTTAATTTTCAGCATTATTTTCTGGTCATGCCAACCTGAACCCAAAAAAGCAGATTGGGACCCATCTACCACCCAATTGTTGTGTGAAGACCTAACCGTATCTCCTGAAACGCCCTTATTTGCAGTGTATTTGCGGGTAGGTGAGCAGAAAACCAAAATTGCAGAAATCAACAGTAGCTGTAATGCCCTTGCTGCGGAAGAACTCGGCACCTACGAGATGCCAGCGGAAGTACTAAGTGCCATTGGCGGTTGGTGGGCCGGTTCAGGAGATTATTTGTATGCGATTCTGGAAAACGAGGAGGTGATGGTATATCAGGGTTATGCCGAAGAAATGCAGGAAGTCCCAGGATATAACTATCGTCGGATTGCCAGTTTTGACGGCAAACAGTTCAAATTAGAGCCTTTACAATAAGGGTTTTTATCTTCTGCTTCTTTCTCTTGCCCGGCGGCGCTTTTCGCGTTCCTTTTGCCTTTTTTTCCTGGGATCGGGCTCCAGAAAACTCTTCTTGGCGATAACATATCTGAGGGAAGCGCCGGTTTGCCAGTACAATGCTTTTTCGCCGCCGGTGATGTTGATGGCCGGCTTGAAGTCGTAGCTCGCATTTAGCCGGCCCAGCGTAGCTTCCGCACCGGCGATGAGGGTGATACCTTTGGGGCCCTCATACGTTGCCGGCACGACACTTGCGGTAGTCCATCCCTGATGAACCCCGCCGCCGATAAAGACATTGAACCTACGGGAAAGCAGGGAAGAGTGCTGTTTGGCCAGGATGGTGACCATGCCTTCATCGCGACTGAGGCTGGATTGCAGGATGAGTTCTGCAGAGGTTTTGCGAAGTAAACGCTGTTGAACAGTCAAACCCCAGTCGGTACCCAGCCGTAGGCCGCCGGCCGTGAACCAGGATTGAGTAAATGTGGTACCACTCAATAGCAAGCTGAACATAAAAACAGGAACTACCTTCATCATTAGGTCATTTTTATCAGGTGTATTGGAGCGGAAAAACGTCGCCAATTGTAGGAAAAGTATAAATTTGGTGCTGAAATAAATCTGCCATGCAAAAAAAGGTTCGTTACGTTTTCTATGGCCTCGGTGCCATTTTGGTACTCATCCAGTTTTTCCGCATTGACAAAAGCGCACCTGCGGTTAACCCACAAGACGATTTTCTGATACAAACGCAGGCACCCGCCGAAGTAGCACAGTTGCTGCGCAGTGCCTGTTACGATTGCCATTCCTACGAAACGAAATATCCCTGGTATTCCAACGTAGCTCCGGTTTCCTGGTGGGTGAAGAACCATATCAACGAAGGTAGGGAACATCTCAACTATGCCCTCTACGGCACCTGGACGCCCAAGAAGCAGGCGCATAAGGTGGAGGAATCCATTGAAGCCATCCGAGATGGATGGATGCCTTTGGACTCCTACACCTGGAACCACCCGGAGGCTAAGCTAAGCGCCGGGCAGCGCGCCATGCTGGTCAACTGGTTCTCAGGCCTCGGCATCGCCGAAGGCGGCGAAGGACAGGAAGGTCACGAAGGCGGCGAAAACCACTAGAATTACTGGGTCAAGCTGGTAATTGGCCTGTAATTATCTGCGTCTGCCGCTTGTGGCGGTCGCTCTTGCTTAGTGCAAGCACATCGAACTCGGCGTGTGCCTTATCGTTCTGGTCAGAAATCAATCTTCCGACCATAAAAGGCATTTCTTCTGTGCCCATCACGTCGCGCAACAGCGTGCCATGGATACGAAGAAGCTGATCGTCCTTATTTTCTTTGAGAATTTTGGCTACCAGACTGCACACCGTGGAAAGAACCTTTGTAGCGACCGCCATCGTAGGATTCACCGCCATCATGGGGAGCAGATTGTTTTTCACTTCGTCGGAGTTCATCACCTCGTCGAGAACCATCCCGGCATCCCGGACATCCTGGTCAGATTCCATTACTAAGATTTCAAATACCAAAAACTCGCCAGGATTTTCAGGGCCGTATATCCGAAGTCCATTGCCGATGAATTCCTTCTTTTGATTCATCCTGGTATTTGGATAGGTGGCATTGGCTAAATTAATGCCCTGATTGCCAATGCCGTTCTGTGCAATGGACATGCCAATGATGTAGGGTTCGGAGTAATGTCGGTTTTTCTTGCCAATGCCGTCATCCTTCACCTTTACAGTAAGAGATTTCAGCATCAGGGCGATTTTGTCTTGGTTCGGGTCGAAGTCCTGAATGGGTAAGGCTGCTTTTAAAATTGACATAACATAAAGTTAAAAAGGGTTAAAAAATAGAATGGATAAAAATTGGATAAGTTTAGTGCGTATTCCGCTCAAAATTAAAAAAATGGGAATTATATATATCAAAAACTTAGCTGTTTTTCTCTCTGTCATTATCTTTTTTCCGGATTGTCCGGGCGAGTGCGCCTGAAAATGCTCCCGTAAGAGCCAACTGCCACCACCAGGCAGTTCTTGTCCATGGTTCAAGGCCCGGAAAAAGAGCCAGAAAGGATTTCCAGAT
>CAYTNI010000369.1:0-3429 GCA_964439115.1 uncultured Saprospiraceae bacterium | reverse complement strand
TGCCGGTGAGGGCATTGAGCTTTTGCAGGAACTCCTGAATGTCGTTCCAGCTTACCCTTTCCACCGGGCAGTTGTCGCAGTTTTTGAAGTTAGAAGGATTGTTTCCCATCACGGCGCGCCATTGTGCCTGGGTCACTTCGTAGCGGCCAATATGGAAAGTGCCCACCTGTACGGTGCGTGGGGGCTTTTCGTCGTTTTCACAATTCCCGTCGCGTTGTGCGTCCTTACAGCCCATGGTGAAGGCGCCGCTTGCGATACGCACCATATCGGCTTCGAGTTGGGCTATAGGTGTAGGGGTCGGAGTTTGGCAGTACTTTTTTATGGAATCCTCGGCCAGCGTTTTGTAGAGGCTTTGGGGGTGGTCTCTCAAAAAATTCTGATACCCATCACAATTGGCAGCATATTTGGCCTGTGCCCAGTCATTTACTTCCCTTTCCTCAGCTTCGCGCTCCCTGTATTTTTGGGTGGCGAGGGCTCGAAATTCTCCCTTCGGCTGCCGGTCGAGGTATTTCTGGTAGGCCGCAGCCGTATTGATGCGCAGGGCTTCCTGCCAGTCGGCTCTGTCCTGCATTGCGTTGTAGTTGGTGGGCGGCGCAGCACTGATTTTTTTTACAAAAAGGAAGTTGCTTTCCTCCTGGTGTCCCTGAAAAGTGGAAAAATGAGGTTTGGGCTGTGCCTTTTGGAGTTCGGCCACCAATTCAAACATGGTGAGGATGTTGTGGTCGCGGCCGCCGTTGCGCAGGGCGCGCAGAAAATAGGCTGCAAAGTTGGACGCATCGGGCGTGGCAACTTTTTTGCCGGAAGCGATAAAATACCGGCTTTGAAGCGTCAGTTCGTTTTTGATGTACTGGTCGCGTACATTCTGGGTTTCACCCGGCCGGCCGAAGCGCAGTTCTCCCTTATCCCTGAGCGCCACCATGCGATCGAAAGTGCCGGAATAGCAGGCATCAATAGCCAGGAGGATGTGCCGGCAGTTGATGCTTTCCACAATGCGCTGTAATCTGCTGAAGGCTAAGTAGGAGGTTTGGGCCTTGTCATTCAGCTTACCATCGCGGGGTATAAAAAAGCCCTCCTTGGTAAGTTCGTCAAATTCACCATGGCCGGAGAAGTAAATCAGCAATTGCTCATCGCCGGAGGGGTATTCCTTGTTGTAATTGTACAAGGTGGTAATAATTTCATCCAGGGTGGGATTCCGGAGGATCAGCGTATCAAATTCGTAGTTTTGGTAAAGCTCTGCAGCAATTTTCTCCACCTCGGCGATGGGGTGTTTTAATTCGGACCATTGCTGATAGTTGGTAACGGCGATAAACAGGGCGAAGTCTTTGCCCCGGCGCGGCATTTCCCTATTGGTAGCTCCCGTAAAAATAAGGCTGCAAAGGATGGCTCCAACCAGCAGCCGGGCTGTGGCGGGCGGTGTCATTTGGAGAAAAGCATACAGCTTGCTGCGAAACCGGTGAAAGCGCATACGCACCAGGGCATTGTACAGGAGAGATTTCATGATGCGATGGGTTTTTGATCCGGGAAGAAGGTGCGCACAATTCGGGCCAGGTAGATACCTATGGCGCTTTCGACAAAAGCGATGATAGCCGACAACTGGGTGTAGCTTATCTCCCCCCGGGCTTTGAATCCGATAACGGCGAGGAGGGCCATCCCGTAGGCGGTGATGACGGCATAAACCGTCCACTGTACGCTTCGGCGCACCTGTAATTTTGAATGTTCTGTTGCGGTGCGTACGTGCCGATGGTCGAGGAAGTCCTGAAACATGAGGCCGGTATAAGCTGCGAGTACCGGAACGAGCATGCTGAGTACGCCGGTAAACTGGTCATTAGTAAAGCCCTTGGTTTGCCAGTGTAAATGCAGCCAAAAGAACACCGAGAATTTAACCCCTATGGTCAATACAAGGATGTGTTGTTTGAGCGTCTGCTCGCTGATTCCGGGCAGTGAGGCGGGCTCGTCGGGTGCCTTGTCGGGCAGTTGCAGCAGCAATTCGAGTGCTGCGGCGCTGAGGTTGTTTTGCTCGCGGGAGAGCAGGGCGGGGTCATGGGTATCCAGGCGGGCATTACGGCGGTTTTCGGCAAGGCGCGATTCCAGGAGGGTAATCTCATTTTCTATGTTGCCGGCGGCCAGGCTCTGAGCGGCCAGGCGCAATGCCGGCAGGGCGGCATCCAGGTTGCCCTCGGCAATGAATTGCCGGATTTGCTCTTTGGCGGGGGGTGCGGTATCTGGTGGCATGGTGGCGTTTATTTTTCAGTTGCGGTTAGCACAAGGTTTATACTGAGCCTAACTACATCCTGAAGTGATTTTTAATATCACTGACCAATTGTTCGGTATAATCATCCAGTTCCTGATTGAAATCCTCCCTCATATCCATATAGCCCTGGCGTTTCACATCCTCGTAATAACCGCTGCCCATTTGTCCTTCCAGGGTAAGGAGAAGATTGAAGCCCTCTTCGGTTTTGGTGTAGATGAAGGTAAAAAAGAGCTTTTCGCGTGCCGTCCAGTTACAGTTATATCCAAGGCTATTCAGCCAGCGGCAGATGATGGGGTTTTCTCCTTCATCAATCACCTCGCGGCACAAATCCCTGACTTCGAAACGAAGGTACTCGTCGTGCGGTTTAGGATGTAAGGAGGGGTTTCGCTGGTCGCAGCGGGGGCGGATATATTTCTGGCGTGCGAATTGCAAAATTTTATCAAACACGTACTCGCGGGAGTAATTTTGAGTAAAACTGCAGCCTCCTCTTCGGCCGTAGTCCGTGTTTAAGCTTACTTTTATCAGTATGGGGAGATTGTTTCTTGGATTGTTTTCGTGCACTTTTACGCCCTCATCTTCAAAATAAATTGCCCTTAAAAAGAGTGAGGGCTGGGTTATGTCGTATGTGTCGTAAATTTCGAGGACAGCAGCATCCTCTTCCAGATTCATGAGGTGGCACATCCTAAAAAACAGCGTTTCTTCCAGACGGAGCCCCCCCTTCAAATCGTGGGCATACTTCAGGTTGTCCCAGATAGCCTTAACGGTATCCGCGTTGGAGAAATGAAAACCGAGATAAAGCCGAACGCGCTCCGGCTCAACCAGCAAATCCTGCACCCGGAGAAAGTCGCCAAAACCGGTGAATTCAAGCCACTTTTGATACTCGGCTTTCTGACGCTCAAAGTAATCCGCATCATCCTGCAGGTTTTCTACCTGCGCACTCAAAGGGATTATGGCCATGCAAAAAAGAGCTATTGCTAATATATAATCTTTTTTCATGTTTAAAGGGCTTTTGTCAGGGCTGCAATTTAAGGTTTTCCAAAATTCAATTACAACAGGATTCCACTTTTTTATTCGTCCAAGGAAAATACCGAGTCGGGTTTGCGCACCAAATATTCGTTCGAGCATTTAACCTGCGCTCATAAAACATCGTCTCCGTGGAAGCTATTGCCTGAATGCCA
>CAYTNI010000368.1:0-3434 GCA_964439115.1 uncultured Saprospiraceae bacterium | reverse complement strand
TATGGAAATTACGCCCAGCCTTAGGTTTTTTGACTCGCCGATTGCCAACCTGTTTGGCGTGAAGAAGTTACCCACCCTCTTTCTGTTGAATCCCCAGGGTCATATTATCGCTACCGATCCTTCGCCTGCTAAACTGGACGAGCTTATTCGGCATGCCCTGGAGTGATTTTTTGCGCTGCTGATAAAAAGTTTGGAGATTCATTTGTAGAATGTTCAAAAATGCCTTTATCTTTATGGCCGAAATTACAGCTTTTTTCCCCCACTCTAAAGAGCTTAAGGTTTACTCTACTTCCACATGTGCAATAGCCAAATTGGCTAAAATTTTATAAATTTGCCGTTCAAAAGAAATAGGCAATTTATGAACCTTGAAAAATTGGTAGCCGTCAGTGGGATGCCCGGTGTGTATCGGGTGGCATCTAACCGACCTAACGGTCTTATTGTGGAAGATATTCCAAGTGGTAAACTAAAATTCGCACCTTCGAGAAAGCATCAGTTTACCCCTTTGGAATCCATCGGTATTTTCACCGATGATGGAGAGACTGCAGAGCTGAAGGTCGTTTTTGGCAATATGTTGCAACAGCTTGCAGAATGTCCACCGGTGGATCCCGGCAGCAAATCAGAAGAGCTTTTTGTTTATTTTGCCCAAATTCTTCCTAATTTCGACCGTGATCGGGTGCACTCAGGCGATGTGAAAAAGGTGCTAAAGTGGTTTTTGTTCCTTCAGCAACAAGGAATCATTCCCGCAGAAGCACCCGTCGAAGTGGAAGAAACAGTATCTTCTGCCACAGAAGACACACCATCCTGATTCGCATCTGGTGTTTTTTGCCCTCATGCAATCCCGAAAACCTTGACACTACCAAAACACTACTATCCGGAGCACAACCCGGAAAACAACTGCTTGAAGTACACAAACGCTATGAGTGCAGCAACCATTACACAACCCAAAAAGGGAGGGTTTCTTCCCAGAAATTTCCAAGTGACCACGTGGGAAATGCTGGCTCCTTTTTTTGAAGAACTACTCACCCGCCAAATCCAATCCGCTGAAGACCTGGAGCAATGGATATTGGATAAAAACCAACTGGATATGGCCGTCGGTGAGGCCATGTCATGGCGCTATATCCGCGTCACCGTGGATAGTGCAGATAAGGAAGCATCCGATGCCTACAGCTACGCCGTCGAACACCTCTCCCCCCAAATCACTTCCTACGAATACAAGCTCGATAAAAAGCTGATCGAATCCCCCTTCCTGGAGCAACTCGACAAAGAGAAATATTTTATCTATCTGCGCAGCGCTCAAAATGCCGCAGATATCTTCCGCGCGGAAAACATTGACCTCGCTACCGATATCCAAATCAAAAGCAAAGAGTACGTCAAGATTTTTTCCGAAATGACCGTCGGTTTCAACGGCCGCCAAATGACCCTCCAGGAAGCATCCGCCTTGCTGGAAGAAACTGACCGCAGCGCCCGCGAAACCATCTACCATCAGATTCATCAACGCATCCTGCGCGATAAAGACCAATTCGAAGACCTCTTCGATATCCTCTTGCAAAAACGCCATCAAATGGCGCTTAATGCCGGATTCGAAAACTTCCGAGACTTCAAATTCAGGGCTCTCGGCAGATTTGACTACACCGTCAACGACTGCCTGGACTTCCACCAGTCCATCTCCAGAGAAATCCTTCCGGTAGTAGATGAGTTGAATCAGTACCGCCGGCAAATGCTCGGCCTCGATAAACTTCGGCCCTGGGATATGTTTGTTGACCCCTCCGGGGAACTCCCCCTTCGGCCATTCCAGGTTATTCCTGAGTTGATCAACAAGGCCATTCAATGTCTTTCTGAAATTCACCCATCATTCGGCGTTTATCTGGCCAAAATGAATGAAATCGGCCATCTCGACCTCGAATCGCGCCCCGGCAAACGGCCAGGTGGCTACAATATGCCGTTGATGACTACAGGTGTGCCTTTCATCTTTATGAACGCCACCAACTCATTTAGTGACCTGCGCACCCTCACGCATGAAAGTGGCCATGCAATCCATTCCTTCCTCACCCGCCACTATCCGCTCAAAACGGCCAAACGGGTTCCGGCAGAGGTAGCTGAGCTGGCCGCCATGACCCTCGAGCTCCTGAGCATGGAACACTGGGGCGTATTCTTCTCCAAACCCGAAGAATTGCGCCGTGCCAAATTTGCTCAGTTGGAATTTGTGCTCAAGGTATTGCCTTGGATAGCCACCATAGATAAATTCCAGCACTGGGTTTATCTCAATCCTACCCACACCCGCGCAGAACGCAAGGCCGCCTGGATGGAAATCCTCTGCGAATTCAGTTCCTCAGAAGTAGAACGCAGCGATATGGAAGGCTATTCCGAATACCTTTGGCATAAACAGCTACACATCTTCGAAGTACCCTTTTATTACATTGAATACGGTATGGCACAACTCGGTGCCATCGCACTCTAGAAGCAATACAGGGATAACACGGACAGCACTATCACCAATTTTATCAACGCGCTGAAGCTCGGCTATACCCGACCAATAAGCGAGATTTATCAGACTGCCGGTATCAGGTTTGACTTCTCCAGGGAAAATGTGCGCAACCTCGGCGACTTTGTGCGTCGGGAGCTGGAATCCCTCATTCGATGAAGTAACAAGCCTTCCATTCTTCAGCGTTCCTATCCGCCCGAAAATTTTCAGGCGTGAAATGCCATATCATCGGAATGCAAAATCATCAAGGGTACATGTATCCGAAGAGCCGCCTTGCGGGTAATACTGCTATGGAATAAAGACTCTGTAAACTTTCGGTGCGCGGTGGACATGGCAATCAGGTCTGCTTCCTGCTCCCTGGCATAACGGCTTAATCCCCCAAGGATATCATGGCTATCTATCGATATAATTTCGGTGACAACACCCTCCGCTCCAGCATTGCCCTCGACACGGATTTTTTGCACCCGGTAAGGCTCATCATTATGCGCATTAATATGCACGTAATGAATATCGCTTTGGAACCGTTTGGCGAAATTGAGCAACTCGGGTAGCACCGTCGCCTCCTGCGGCTCGTAGTTGCCCGCATATACAATGCGCCTAAAACCACGAAAATGTGCATCCCCTGGCACGAGAATTACCGGGCAATATGCCCTTCTCGCCACTTCGGATGAAATACTGCCAAAAAGCTGATGTAGCAACCCGCTGTCACCGGTAGTACCCATGACAATCATATCCGTATCCGATTGCCTGGACAATCGCTTCAATTCCTCAATCACGGGCCCGATAATCAACTCACTACGCACGGGTACATGGCCGGAATCAAAGCCGTTGGTGTACACCGGATGCTCCAAAAAATCGGAGAGCTGCTCCTCCTTGAAGCGAAGTTCCTCTTTTGAGGGCTGGGTAAGATAGGGGTTTACAGCAATAGATGCCGTCTGATGCACATGTACAA
>CAYTNI010000367.1:0-3435 GCA_964439115.1 uncultured Saprospiraceae bacterium | reverse complement strand
GAATTATATGCGGAAACTATCCGTGAAAAGCTCCCTGAAATATTTGAATGGCTTCAATTGCAGGATATCAACGAGGTGGTTATTTTGGTGATGATGACGATTGTGGCTCTGATCAATATGGTTACGGCGCTGCTCATTTTAATTTTGGAGCGCACGAACATGATTGGCATTTTAAAGTCTTTAGGAGCATCGGACTGGAGTATTCGCAAAATTTTTCTTTACCATGCTGCATTCATTGTGATGTGGGGTCTTGCGCTGGGTAATGTGATTGGTATTGGGTTGTGTGTGTTGCAGCAGCAATTCAGGTTTATTCAGCTTGATGAGGCCAATTATTATCTTTCGGAGGCGCCGGTGGATTTACAGTGGTTCACGGTGCTGGGGCTGAATGTGGGGACATTGCTGGTGACCCTGGCTTTTTTGGTTCTTCCTTCTATTCTGGTGGCGAGGATAAGCCCGGTGAAGGCGATACGGTTTAAGTAATACATATTTCAGAGCCGGTTATTTTGTTTCGCGCGGAGTTTTTTTTGTTTCGCGCAGAGGCGGGGAGACGCGGAGGTTTTTTTTGTTTCGCGTTGAGGCGGGGAGACGCGGAGGTTTTTTGTTTCGCGCAGAGGCGGCAAGACGCGGAGGTGGTAAGACTGGTTGGATTTGCAGCCTTTGCAGGGAAATTTGCCTCGTCCTTTTTAGTAAGACAGTACGAGATTGTTACACATCGTTTTCATGGATTGGCTGGTTTTTTTATAAGGGCTTTGACTAAAATATTTTGTGTAGTTTTTCCAGGTATCGCACAAAATGTGTAGGTTTATCGTTTTAATGGGATACTAAAAAATTACCTTATGTTTACTTCAGTTTCTTTTACGCTTCTTCTTCTTTTCGCGCTCTTTGTGCTTACTTCCAGTTTGTTCATTGTGCGCCAGCAAACCTATGTGGTCTTGGAGCGAGTTGGGCGTTTTAACAGCATCAAAGGCCCAGGGCTTCACTTCAAAATTCCCCTTCTCGATAGAATTGCCGGAAGAGTGAATATTAAAATCCAGCAATTGGATGTGATGGTGGAGACCAAAACCAAGGACAATGTATTCGTCAAACTGAAAGTGTCGGTGCAGTTCAAAGTGCTGGAAGACACCATTTTCGATGCATTTTATAAACTGCAAAACCCCTATGAGCAAATTACCGCTTATGTATTCGATGTGGTGCGTGCCGAAGTGCCTAAGCTCAAGCTGGATGACGTATTCGAACGCAAAGATGACATCGCCATCGCCGTGCGCCGGGAACTGGAAGAATCCATGAACGAATACGGATATGGCATCGTCAAAGCACTCGTAACCGATATTGACCCGGATCACGCCGTTAAAAATGCCATGAACCGCATCAACGCGGCAGAGCGCGAAAAATTAGCTGCCGAATACGAGGGCGAATCCTCACGCATTCTCATCGTAGCCAAAGCACGTGCAGAAGCCGAAAGTAAGCGTCTCCAGGGTCAGGGTATCGCCGACCAGCGCCGAGAAATCGCCAAAGGCCTCGAGGATTCCGTGGCGGTATTGAACAATGCCGGTATCAATTCTCAGGAAGCCTCTGCGCTCATCGTGATTACCCAGCACTATGACACCCTGCAGTCGCTAGGAGAGCATAGCCGCAGCCAGCTCATTCTGTTGCCAAACGCACCCAGCGCTGCCAGTGACATGCTCGGCAATCTCGTAGCTTCTTTCATGGCTTCCAAAGAGATGGGCGAAGAACTCAAGACCAGCAACCTCAAACTGCAGGAAAAGAAAAAGGTGGCCCTACAGGCACCCAAGGATTAATGAAAAGGCGCCGGAAGGCGCCTTTTTGTTGTTTTAATCACCCATATTTATGAAAACAGTAGTAAAACCTGAGGCCGATCCTCTGCTTTTTTTGAATACCGTGGAAAACGCAGTCAGGCGCACCGATTGTGTTCAATTGCTGGACATGATGCAGTCCGCAGCCGGCGCACCCCCGCAAATGTGGGGGGATAAGATCATAGGATTCGGCAGCTACCACTACAAGTACGCCTCAGGACGTGAGGGCGATTGGTTTCTCATTGGTTTTTCACCTCGCAAAGACAATATTTCCATCTATCTCATGGGTGGTTTCGCAGAATTTGAGGATCAGCTCTCCCGATTGGGAAAATACAAAACAGGAGTTTCCTGCCTGTATGTCAAACAGCTTGCAGATGTGGACATTAAGGTGTTGCAGGAACTGTTCGAGTTATCCGTGAAACACTTATCTTCGCACTAAAGTGTTCTTTCAGTCTCAAGTCATTCAGCCGGGTAGTAGGAGCATTTGAAACGCTTTCTATGCGGTAAGTTTTGACCAATAACATTGAAATATATTGAATTATGATCCGTTTCCTGCTGCTTTTCTGCCTGTTTTTTCCTGTTTCCCTTTCATTGGCACAGCCTATCCTCCAGCTTCAAACTTTTTCTACCGGTTTCGTCAGACCGGTGGACATTGTCTCTGCCGGCGACGATCGGATGTTTATCGTGGAGCAGCGCGGCCAAATTCACATCATCAATGCGCAGGGACAGCGTCTGCCCACTCCGTTTCTCAATATTCAAAGCCGTGTCAATTCTTCGGGCAATGAACGTGGCTTGCTGGGGCTGACATTTCATCCCGATTTCGCCCAAAACGGCTATTTTTACGTCAATTACACCAATACTTCCGGGCATACCCGGATATCGAGGTTTTCCGTCAATGCCGGAAATCCGGATACGGCAAATCCGGACAGCGAGCTGGTGCTCCTGGCGGTTAATCAACCGTATTCCAACCACAATGCCGGCGATCTCAACTTTGGCCCTGACGGATTCCTCTACTTTGGTCTGGGCGATGGCGGTTCTGGCGGTGACCCACAAAACTACTCGCAAAATCGGCAATCCTTTCTAGGCAAAATGATACGCATTGACGTGAACAGCGGCAGTCCTTATGGCGTTCCGGCCTCAAATCCATTTGTCAACGACCCCGCTACGCTTGACGAAATATGGGCTGTTGGCCTGCGCAATCCATGGCGGTTCAGCTTCGATCGCCTCACTGGAGATATGTGGATTGCAGACGTGGGTCAAAATGCATGGGAAGAAATAGACTTCCAGGCTGCCGGCAGTCCCGGCGGTATGAACTACGGCTGGCGTTGCTACGAGGGGAATGCCGCCTACAATACCTCCGGCTGTCAGGGTATCTCCGCCTACACCGCCCCTATACACGTATATGCCAATTCTTTCACCAACGGCTGTTCGGTGACTGGCGGCTATGTATATCGTGGCACTGAATTTCCCGACCTTTACGGCCATTATATTTACACAGATTACTGTAGTGGCAAGATCTGGTCGCTCACGCCGGCGGCAAATGGAGGCTGGACAAACCGGCTTTTATTGCAGGGTGCCACCAACAGCTACGTTTCATTTGGTGAAAACCGCCATGGAGAGC
>CAYTNI010000366.1:0-3438 GCA_964439115.1 uncultured Saprospiraceae bacterium | reverse complement strand
TAGAGGAGTATGTACCGGTGAGGATACCAATGATTAAGGCAAATGCAAAGCCTTTGATACTGGCGCCACCAAAGAGGAACAATACCAAAACGGTAAATAGAGTGGTCAGCGAGGTAAGCATGGTTCGGCTAAGCGTATGGTTGATGGCGAGATTCATAACCTCGTGCTTGGATTTTTTGGTATAAACCCCGAGATACTCCCGGATACGGTCAAATACAATCACCGTATCGTTTACCGAATAACCGATAACCGTCAGTACGGCTGCCACAAAAGCCTGATCTACCTCTAAAGTAAAGGGTACAAAGCCGTGGAGCAGGGAATAAAGTCCGAGTACCATGACCACATCGTGGAGCAAGGCCACCACAGCGCCAAGGCTGAACTGCCACATGGAGAAACGCACCAAAAGGTAGAGGAAGATCACCAAAATACCGAATATCCCCGCATAGAATGCGCTTCGCTGGATATCATCAGCAATATTGGAAGCCACTTTGGAGGAAGAGGTCACATGCGTACCCTCACCATCCGTTTGACGGAATTGATCGAAATCAATATTGGCATTCACAGCCGTTTGAATACCCTCGTGGAGTTTCACCATGGCGCGATCTGCAGCATCTTCTTCCGGATCATCCACCAGGTAAGAGGTGATAACATTGTAAGTGTTGGCAGCATCTACCGCTTTTACCACAGTGGAGGCATCTGTAAATGAGGCATCCAGGGATTTGCGCAACGTTTCCGCATCCACGTTCTGGGATTTGTCGAAGGTGACATTGTAGGAAAAGCCTCCTTTGAAATCAACACCCATATCGAACCCGCGGATCAGGAAGGATGCGATACCGAAAATAGTGAGTGCGCCTGAGATCATATAACCGATACGACGCTTGCCCATCCAGTCAATATTGACGTTGGTAAGGGTGTTTGCGGTAGCAGAATTCCAGAAAGAAATCTCTTTGCCGCGGCGTGTCCACCAGTCAATGATGAGGCGACCTACCAGTACAGAGGTAAATACGGAGCATATCACACCGACAATCAACACTACGCCGAAACCCTTAATGGGGCCGATACCGAAGTAGCTCAGGATAGAGGCTACAAGAATAGTGGTGACGTTGGCATCAATAATGGCAGAATAGGAATTTTTGAAACCATCGGCGATAGCGGAGAGGATAGACTTACCCGTGCGGATTTCCTCCCGGATTCTTTCGAAAATGATTACGTTGGAGTCCACGGCCATACCCATGGTTAGAACGATACCGGCAATACCGGGGAGCGTGAGTACCGTGCTGATGGAGGCCAGGACGCCGAAGATGAAGAACAGGTTAACTACCAGACCGAGAACGGAAATAATACCGGCCCCCATGTAGTATAGCACCATGAAGACGACAACGAGCAGGAAGCCTATGATCAGCGAATAAATACTCTTGTTGATATTTTCCTGGCCAAGAGACGGTCCTACCAGTGATTCCTGAATGATGCGGGTTTCAGCCGGAAGCTTGCCCACCTGAAGGATATTGGAGAGGTCCTTAGCTTCTTCCAGAGAGAAAGAGCCGGTGATTTGCGAGTCACCACTGGTGATGGGGTTGATTACGCGCGGAGCAGAAACTACCTCATTATCGAGCAGGATGGCAATTTCGCGGTTGTTATCCTGTGCCGCCTTGGTAGTCATCTGACCCCAGATGCGGGCGCCGGTGGCATTCATTTTAAGAGAAACCGCAATATTATTTTGCTGGTCGGGCTGAGCCGAAGCATCAGTCACATTTTCACCGGTAAGTGGCGCGGAGTCACTACCGCGTTCTTTGCGAATGGCATAGAGTTCATAATCGGTAGTGACCTCCTGAGTGGTGGGGTCCTTCACGGGATCCTTTGACCAGCGGAAGATGATATCAGGAGGGAAAAGCACCTTAATATCAGGCTGATTGAGCAGCGAATCCACCCGGGCGCGCTGGTTCTTTTTGGCCAAGCCCATAGGTGCGAGGCCATAGGCGCCGCTGCTGTTCAGGGTGATGGCATTGAAAAGAGGACCGCCGGTTACTGGTGCGAAAGTAGTATCGTACCTGGGCGTGGAATTACCCTCAGCATCTGTAGAGAAGAGCGTATCCACTTTGAGGATTTGCCGGTTTTCGGTGGCATCCGTTCCCATCAATTTGGCCAGACGGTCGTTGGCAGCGTTGAAAGCCTCGAGAATGCCGGGGTCGCTGATGCGATATACATTCCAGAATTCGAGTTTGGCAGCGGCCTGGAGGAAGCGGCGTGCGCGCTCCGGGTTGTCGATGCCGGGCAGCTCCACCACGATGAGATCGCGGGCAGCATCCAGCGAAACGTTGGGTTGTACAACGCCGAGCTTGTCAATGCGTTCCTTGAGCCGCTTGAAAGTGAGGTCCACCGTCTCGTTAGCGCGCTGACGAATGACATTCAATACGTCAGCATCTGAAGATTCGAAGTTGAGCCCCAGTGCCTCGTTGCGGGCAAAGATGGGCGCCAGTGATTTCCCCTGGCTGATGCTGCTGTAATTCTGAGCAAACAGAGAGATGAAATCAGATTGAGAGCTCTTCTGAGCATCCACGGCAGCATCCAGCGATTTGAGGAAGTCCGGGTCAGTGCTGTTGTTGGCCAGCGCCCGCACAAAGTCCTTGAGATCTACCTGGAGAACAACGCTCATACCGCCTTTGAGGTCGAGGCCGAGGGCAATTTGCTGGCGCTTGAGCTCCTGGTAGTTATAAGCTTTGATCAAGGGGATGGTGAAAACAGGCTCTGATGAAAGCGAATCCAGATAAGCGGTACGCTTTTCCCGGTACACCAGGTCCTTTAAATCCGCAGGGGCTGCAGCAGCGGCAGCACTGGCAAATTCGTCTGCATTTTTTTCCACTTTTCGGGTGGGAATAACTAACAGAAACTGCGCCAGTGTCACTACCGACATTAAAATCAAGAAAAATCTGACTACGCCTTTACCTTGCATGGCACACAATTCATTTTAAGGATTATAAAACTCGAGCTCGAAGCCCCTGATTTTCAGGAGAAAACATGCCCTTTGTGAAAAACCGGGCAAATATACGCGTTTTGGTTTATTTTCTACCAATAAAACATCAGCGGAAAAGGTTATAACGCAAGATACAGTAAATTGCCCTGAAACCATCCCTCCAGTTGATCTTTTTGCCTTCCGCATAAGTGCGCCCATAATACGAGATACCAACCTCATAGATGCGCACACCTTTAATCCTTGCCACCTTAGCAGTCACCTCCGGTTCAAAACCAAAGCGCTTTTCCCTCAAATCCAGGGATTTGAGCAATTCCGCCCTGAACAACTTGTAGCAGGTTTCCATATCTGTCAAATTCAAATTCGTCATGGCATTAGACAAAAATGTGAGAAACTTATTGCCGATAGAGTGCCAAAAGAATAGAATCCGATGTGGATTCCCCCCCACAAACCGCGATCCATATACTACA
>CAYTNI010000365.1:0-3445 GCA_964439115.1 uncultured Saprospiraceae bacterium | reverse complement strand
TGCGCAGATTAATGGAATTGGAAATGACGTTGGCGGGTATATAGGTATAAACCTGGGAGATGAGGGTATCTTTGAGGGTCAGGCTGTCGAGGGAGGTTGCTTTCAGGTAAATGGAATCAGGTCTTTTTGTGGTGACCAGGGTGGTGTCAAGTTCGAATTTTGGGTTGTAATAGGCATTGGCAAGACTGCTGAGCAGTTCAGTATTTTGCTGTTGAAGCAGGGCCATTTGCTCAGGAAAACTTAGATAGTCGGCGAAGGCATCGTATTTTTCGCAAAGGAAACCGGCAACAGAATTTGCCGAGCTGAGAAAGATTCGGTTTTTGTCGTCATTAAAACGGATAATCAAAAACAGAGACAGACCTTCCAGTAGTAGAAAGAGAAAAAAGCTACCAAACCTTGCCAGAAATTCGAGCAGGTTGCGCATGGCTCGATGATTTTGCCTAAGGTGTCAGATTCACACCCAAGAGTTTAAACGCTTCTTCTGTCAATAAGGAAGGCGAAGCGGTCTGTATTCTTCAGGGCTATCCCTGTGCCACGTACGACTGCCCGGAGCGGATCTTCAGGGATATGCACATTGAGTTTGGTTTTGGCAGCGATGCGCTTATCGAGACCGCGCAACAAGGCTCCTCCTCCGGTGAGGTAGAGGCCGGTGCGGTAAATATCAGCGGCAAGTTCAGGCGGAGTAAGTTCCAATGCCTTGAGTATGGCATCCTCAATTTTGGCGATGGATTTATCCAAGGCGTGGGCAATTTCCTGGTAGTTTACCTTGATTTGCTTTGGAATACCAGTCATCAAGTCGCGTCCGTTAACCGGGAAGTCTTCCGGGGGGCTTTCCAGCTCCGGAAGAGCAGAGCCAACGTGGATTTTGATTTGCTCGGCGGTGCGTTCACCGATGAGGATATTGTGCTGTCTTTTCATGTAGCTGACGATATCATTAGTCAGCTCATCCCCGGCGATGCGAATGGATTGATCACAGACGATTCCGGAAAGGGCGATTACTGCGATTTCCGTGGTGCCGCCTCCGATGTCGATGATCATGTTTCCTATTGGATCCTCCACTTTGAGGCCTATGCCGAGTGCTGCGGCCATTGGTTCGTGGATAAGGTATGTTTCTTTGGCGTCCACGTGATCGGCGGAGTCGAAGACAGCGCGTTTTTCAACCTCTGTGATCCCTGAAGGAATACAGATGACCATTTTTAGGTGGGAGAAGAAGCGGTGGCGCTTACCAATCATGCCGATAAGGCCTTCTATCATGCTTTCTGCAGCCTGGAAATCTGCGATAACACCATCTTTCAGAGGGCGTATGGTTTTTATATCTTCGTGGGTTTTTTCGTGCATTTGCATAGCCCGCTTACCTACGGCAATGGTCGTGTTGGTTTTGCGATCAATAGCCACAATGGAGGGCTCGTCAACCACCACCTGGTCGTTTTGAATAATTAGCGTATTGGCCGTGCCGAGGTCAATTGCCAATTCCTGGCGAAAGAAACTAAATAATCCCATTTAAATGGTCCTTACCTGTTTTAAGGGTATTTACTTACAAAATTGAGCTGACCGGAACTTCTTTTCTCGATTGATCGAGGAGTAAGGAAGCGTCGGATTTATCCCGCAAAGAACGGAAAAATTGTGGATTATTATGTGTCGGACTTTTATTTTAATCCACAAAAACCATTTTCATTGATATGAAGTGAAGTCCTTTTGCTTTTTTTTGAAAATTCCTCACAAGCAGCGTATTTCTTTCGGTGTTGCTTTCTTGTGCTGATTAAGATCTGACGGAGCATAAAGAAAATAATGCGGCCTGGATGTAAGGAGGGTAAACTATGGCAAAATCAGTAAGTGCTGGAACGTAGAAATACTAATCCCGGAATTATTTTAAAGCCCTTGTGGTAAAAACTATTGAAAATCAGTTGACTACATTGAGTGTGTCTTTTGTTTTTACTTATATAAGTTCGGGATGAATATCGTTATTCATTAGATTGGTGGTGCAGGAGCGTTTGTAACAGGTATTGTTAAAACCAAGAGATAGGGGGAGCTGCAAATTTCTTGAAAGGGTAGGGGTGGTAGAGATTCGGGCATTGTTTCGGTGAGCCAGTCCCTTCATTCTGCAAAAAACCTCTATATTGCAAACTAAACCGAACGCAATGAGATGGATATGGGTTTTGACCTTTTTAATGTTGTCTTATACAAGCCGGGCGTTAAATGCCAGTGTTAGTGCCTGCGTATTCAAGTCAGGCAATTCCAGTTATGTAGAGGTGTATTTCCATGTTCCAGGTGCTGAGGCAGCCTTTGCCATCCGGCCTGACTCCTTGTTTCATGCAAGTATAGAGGTGTTGCTTCTCTTTCGACAGGAGGAAGTCATTGCGCGATATGATAAATTTACCCTTCACAGCCCGGGGATGCCTATGCCCGGCGATTTTATGGATATAAAACGCTATGCCTTACCGGACGGACCATATGACCTGAGTGTGGAAATGCGGGACTTGAACCGCCCTGAAGATACGCTGACCAGGAACTTATCGCTAGTGTTGGACCTCAATCGCGAAACGCTACTTCAGTCTGATATTCAATTACTTGCAGCGGTATATCGAGATACTACGGATGCGCCATTTTGCAAAAATGGCCTGTTCATGGAGCCGCTTGCCTTTCACAAATACGACAAAAAGGCATTTCAATTGGCTTTTTACCACGAAATTTATCATGCCGATATTGCTTTAGCCGATGACTACCTCGTCAGTTATCGCATTGACACGAACGACCCCAGTGAACCCCGTACTGTAATGATTGCCCATAAGAGGCGCAAATCATTGCCTGTGGATCCTTTGGTCATCTTAATGGACATTTCTACTTTGCCCACTGGAAACTATCGGCTGGTGGTAGAATTGCGCAATCGGATGCAGGAGCTCGTAGGCCGAAAGGAGGCCACATTCCTACGCGAAAACCCCTATTTCCAACCCACCGCGGAGGATTTGGCCAAAGCTCCTCTGGATGACGAATTTGTCGCAGCACTTTCTGTGGAAGAACTGCGTTTGGGCCTGCGGGCACTTTCGCCACGATTGGCAGGGAAAGAGCAGGAGAAATTGAATCTTTTGATCAAAAGCGATAGTGTTGAGGCTCAGCGAAGGTATCTTTTTACCTATTGGGCCACCCAGGCACCCAATACCCCGGAGCTGGCCTGGAGTCAATACATGAAAGTAGTGCAGTCTGTAGATTTGACCTTTGTATCCGGATTTCGGCGCGGTTTTGAAACCGACCGAGGGCATATTTATCTGAAGTACGGCCCGCCAGATGATATTGAAACTCGTGAGCAAGAGCCTTCTGCGCCGCCTTATGAAATTTGGTCATACTACCATT
This sequence comes from uncultured Saprospiraceae bacterium, assembly GCA_964439115.1. Taxonomy (GTDB): domain Bacteria; phylum Bacteroidota; class Bacteroidia; order Chitinophagales; family Saprospiraceae; genus UBA2329. Next base: position 97 of record CAYTNI010000365.1, on the reverse strand, counting down.
TCCCTACTACGCGCCAAAACAACGTAAAATTTATTTTTTACAACCCTTCTCTTGCGCCCGGCGACTATATGCTGCTACACTCCGATGCTATTGGGGA
>CAYTNI010000364.1:0-3463 GCA_964439115.1 uncultured Saprospiraceae bacterium | reverse complement strand
GGAAATGATTGGGCATCACAACATATTCGTGCAATTGGATATTTTTAAATCGCTCTGGTAATTTAACCCATTCATTTTCTACCATTTTGCCTGCATCATTGAATTTCATTTGCCCACTACAATTTTTCCAAATAAACACGCCCGATTTTGAACGCAAATGGTCATAAAATACAATCCCTCCTGTACGTAGTCGTATTCTTTTAATCGGATAGACTTGCGGTGGTGAATATTTGGGGTATATTTATTTTTCATCATTATCGTATTCGTTCCAATAAAATGCTGCGCCCCTCGGCATCTATGGTTTTGTAATATTCTAACAATTGAACAAATGAATCTTTACCTACCCGCAAGTCTGGTAGAAATAATAAGGTATCTAATGTATTTTCGATGGTGTTTTTATCAGTAAAGGAAAATCAGCCCTGATAAGGGTTTTTATCGTTGAAACAAGTTGTTGTTAATAACGGATAGTTTTTGAATTTATCATACGCCAGGGGACTGAATATGGGTTTTTCAAGCAGCACGATGGAACTAAAATTGACGCGCAATGACATACTCGGGGCTGTGGGTTCAAACCAGTTTTCCCAATTGATCCGAAAGTCGCTGAATCAGCAACTCGGCAATTCTACGGGAGAGTTCTGCTTCGTGTGCGTAGTAAAATTGCCATTCTGGTGCGGTAAATTGCCCGACTATGACCCCGGTGTATAGGTTTCGAAGTTTGAGGTCCTGCCGGATGGTGTGCGCAATGTAATCCGGACGTTTTTCGGCAGGGATTTGAAAAATTGCACCCTTAGTTTTCCGAATATATTGCCGGTAGATATCCAGCAACAAGTCGTTCTGGAGCTTGAGCACCGGTCGAAGGGTATAATGCATGAAATATCCGGGACTGCCTTGCGGGTTTCCGGAGGTATCTGCGGCAATTTCCGGGCGCAATTGGAGAAGTGCCTCATCTCTTGTCATTGGCAGGTACTTTTGAGGATTGTAGGAGTTGCCGGAGCGAAGCTTCCAGGATGGGCATCGTCTCCGGGCCAAGGCTCATACTGCAAAGGTAGGCGCTGTGCGGAATACCATTTCCTGCTGCAAAATATTCGGGCTTCAGGATGTATCCGAGCGCATCCATGCCCAGGCCGACAATAAACTTAGGCCCGTCGCCCGGCATCATTCCCTTGGTGGAAAGTCCCAGTGCCGGGGAGGTTTCTCCGGGATGAGTAGCAAAGGCGCTACGGCCAATCTGAAAAAAGGCAATCTCGGAGTCCACCGTCCTGTCTATTTTCCTGGGTATCACGCCGGCCTTTGACAACATCATAAATCCCTCATTGGATACCGGGAATTGTATCTTCCGGCTGCGGAATGCCACTTTCTTCCCTTTCAGCATCCGGCTTTCGGCGAGTTGTTCCAGCGTGTACTGACCTAAAAGACGACCGTATTTCATGGCATTGTCGTAGGTGGAGGGTACATCTTCGGGTTGTACCCAGCCGCCAATGGCGCCCTGAATAAACAGGTTAACCCCACCCTGAATGGAATCTGCATACTGATAGTAGCCGCCCACATAATCGGCACTGCACGCCGTAGCGGTATCATCCAGTATGGTGGGATGACATGCAAAATTGAGCAGCGTGGCAATGGGCTTCCGCTCCCTGTCTAAAAACCTGAGTGCGTTTACCGCACGGTCGATCAGCTCCGGCTCCGAGATGTTCCTGACCCAGTCTTCGCCAAACTGTCCCACGGCATATTCGGCGCGTGCTGCCTGACGAGATGTCCAGGCTTTCACGATGACGCTTGCTGCCCGCTCGGTCAAACGGGCCATGTATGCGGGGTTTACGCCGCTGTGCATGAGGTCTTTTCCCCAAATACCCACTACGTCGGGGCCGGCATGGGTGTGCGTGGAGGTCATGACAATCCGCTCCGTCGGAAAATCCGGCATCAGGGCTTTCACCTGGTCGCGAATTTCCAGCAATTGCGGGTACATCAGGCCGATGCAATCTATGGTGAGGATGGCTACTTCCGGCCTTGTGTGTCCAACCACGACTGCTTTTACATATATACTGTCGTGAACCCCGGTAAAGGGGCGATTTTTTTTGCCGCCCGCCAAATAGAGGGTGTCGCCCTCCGGGTTCACATCCATTTGGGCGGCGCCTACCTGAAATTGTTGTGCCAGGGCGGGGAAGATCCAGCAAATCCAAAGCCCTGTAATCAGGAATTGTCTCATATCCAAAAAAGTATTTTTCATCACCTTCTAATAACCAAAAAGCGCAACCCGGCGAGTACCGAATTGCGCTTTTACAGGATTTTCTATCATGACAGAAATTATCTGCGGTCTCCGCCGCGCCGGCCACCATCGCGACCGCCACCGCCGCCACCACTGCGATGACCGCCACCGCCGTGACCGCCTCCGTGATGACCACCGCCCCCCTGACCTCCCCGGTTGCCCGGTTCGCGGGGTTCGGTTTCGTTGACAGCTTTGGCAGAGAGTCTGTATTTGCCGGTTTTCTGGTCTATTTCAACAAGTTTGACACGAATCTCATCGCCCTCCTTGAGGACATCCTCCACGTTTTCGATGCGTTGGTTAGAGATTTCCGACACATGCAAGAGTCCGCTTTTGCCATGGAATTCTACGAAAGCGCCGTAGGGCATAACAGATTTTACCTTTGCATCATATACATCACCGATGGATGGTGTAAAGGTAATGCGGCGAATGCGATCTAATGCCCGTTCGATAGACTCTTTATTGGAGCTGGCGATGCTTACAACGCCTTTGTCCCCAACCTCTTCTATGCTAATCACCGTACCGGTTTCTGCCTGGATTTCCTGAACGACCTTTCCACCCGGGCCAATCACCGCACCGATATAGCTCTTCTCGATGAAGATTTGTACGATGCGCGGTGCGTGCGGCTTATAGTCCTCGCGTGGTTCGGCGAGAGCTTTCTTCATTTCCTGAATAATGTGGATGCGACCAGCTTTGGCCTGTTCCAGCGCTTTTTCAAGGATTTCGTAGGGAAGGCCATCCACTTTGATGTCCATTTGGCAACCGGTGATGCCTTTTTCCGTACCGGTAACCTTAAAGTCCATATCGCCGAGGGCATCTTCATCGCCGAGGATGTCGGAGAGGATGGCGAATTTTTGACCGTCGGTAATCAAACCCATGGCGATACCGGATACGGGCGCCTTGATTTGGATACCGCCGTCCATGAGGGCGAGTGTGCCGGCACAGACGGTGGCCATGGAAGAAGATCCATTAGACTCGAGGATGTCTGACACGATCCGTATGGTATAGGGACTGTCTTTTGGAAGTACCTTTCGCAGGGAGCGGCCGGCCAGGTTGGCGTGACCTACTTCTCTGCGGCCCGGAGCGCGTTGCGGCTTGACTTCACCTACGGAGTAACCCGGGAAGTTGTAGTGGAGAATGCATTTATCAAAATAGAGCTCCTGGGCGTTGTCAATCATCGCCTCATCCTGTCTGGTACCA
>CAYTNI010000363.1:0-3492 GCA_964439115.1 uncultured Saprospiraceae bacterium | reverse complement strand
ATAAAGGCTCGGCATTTCCCCGTGAAGTGCTGAGCCTTTGTCATTGGAAGAAATTCAAACTCCTTTCGCAGAATTCTTTCCCCGCATGAATTCAAAAATATTACTTTTGCGGGGAATTATTGTACTTTTTACACTTATTGCCTGAAAAGGCTTTCACTCAAAGGGAAATTACACATGCGCCAAGTTGAACACCGCAGCACCAAGATTGTAGCCACCGTAGGACCGGCATCCCGATCCGCAGAAGCGCTTATGGAACTCGTGCAGGCCGGCGTGGATACTTTCCGCCTGAACTTCTCTCACGGCACCCATGCCGACCACCTGGAGGTGATCAACAGGATTTGCGACATCAATCAAAAGCTCGGCATACATATTGGCATCCTGGCCGACCTGCAGGGTCCGAAGCTACGCGTGGGCAAAATGGCAGGTGACGGCCTCGAACTCACAGAAGGCGATGTGGTCACTTTTGTCAACGAGCCATGTGAGGGCACCATGGAAAAAATTTACATGAGCTATCAGCTATTTCCGATGGACGTCAATCCCGGAGAAATTGTACTCGTGGATGACGGCAAGCTCGTTTTTGAAGTACTCGACACCAACCGCAAGGATACGGTCCGCCTCACCGTGCTGCACGGCGGAAAGCTCCTCTCCAACAAAGGGGTGAACCTGCCCAACACCAAGGTGTCGCTCCCCGCCCTTACAGAAAAGGATATTGCCGACCTCGACTTCATCCTCACGCAGCCGGTCAACTGGATTGCGCTGTCCTTTGTGCGCTCTCCCAGAGACCTCAAGGATTTGCAAACGCGCATTGATGCCAAAAACCACCCGGCGAAGATCATTTCCAAGATTGAAAAGCCTGAAGCCGTGGAGCGCATTGACAAAATCATCAAGCACTCCAACGGCATCATGATTGCACGTGGGGACCTTGGCATAGAAATGCCCATCGAGCGGCTTCCCCTCATACAAAAAGAGATCATCGAAAAGTGCATCCAGCGCGCCAGGCCGGTCATTGTGGCCACCCAAATGATGGACAGCATGGTCAGCAACCCCAGTCCGACCCGCGCTGAAGCTACGGATGTCGCCAACGCCGTGCTTGACGGTGCTGATGCGGTGATGCTCAGTGCAGAAACCGCCTCCGGAAAGTTTCCCGTACGCGTGGTAGAATACATGAGCCGCATCATCAGGGAAGCCGAAAAGCACGATATGCCACAGCTCAAAAGGCCGAAACCACACGTCAAAAAGCGAACCTTCCTCTCCGACGTGATATGTTACAACGCTGCCAGATCAGCCGAGGAGGTGGATGCCAAGGCCATCGTGGGCATGACGGGCACCGGTTATACCGCTTTCATGGTGTCGTCGTATCGCCCCAACAAGCAGATTTTTATTTTTTCCAACCGCATGCACATGCTGGCCACCCTCAATCTCGTTTGGGGCGTTCGCTGTTTTTATTACGACCGGTTCACCACCACTGACGAGACGTTCCAGGATGTCAATGAAATCCTCAAGCGCGCAGGCATGGTACAGTCGGGCGATTTGGTCATCAATACCGGTAGCATGCCCATCCACAAGCGGCACCGCACGAATATGCTCAAGATTTCGGTGGTCGAGTAGTGCCCGCTCCAACTCATCAGAAATAATCACTGCAAATTCTACCCGCGGCCTCTGCTGCGAGTGGAGCACGACGGGTGAAATGGACGCGAACCCAATAGTTGTATTGTACAATTTGTAATGTTTTGAAATCCAACTGAAGGCCTGGGTATCTTTCATGGTATGACCGCTGAACAAGAGGTATTATGCGGCAATTTGGTTTGCGTCTTACCATCAACATGAAACACCGGAGATTCGAAATGCCACCATTAACCATAATAGGATTTGTACTCCATCCCGCATGGGGTCGTATATCGGTAACAATCAAATGTAGGGCGTCACTGCGGCCACGGAGGGGGTCGTATATTGTATTCGGCAACCTTTGCTATAAATATTCAACCTCTTCCAGGCTCAGCTATTACGCGGTATGATTCAGGAAAACCCCGCAGGCTCAAACCCCATTAAAAAACTTATATTATTTGAAATATACTGTATAGATAAGGTGCCTTTCATGGTATGAACTTTCAGCTCAGTATTTCATCCGGCAATTTGGTTTGCGCCCTTATTAAACCAATGTGTTTTTCAGACCCATGAAACCCCAAAGCGGTGGCATAATTGCTCACCATGCACCAGCGAGTCGTAAAATCATTTCCTTCCTTCGGGGTTTGAATGATGCGTCCATTTTACATCCAGGAATCATCTCATCCCTATAGAATTCATCTGCTTGTTCCTAACTGCAACACTAGCTTTATTGCCAATTGTTCAAAATGAGAACTTCTCGAACACTTTCGTGAAAGCCACTTCAGCACAAAGCGAAAATCACTAAAATTAATAATTTTTAAATCTATTAACCTATGATATTCAACGTACTAAAACAAAAAAGCCCCGCTAATGCAGGGCTTTTTGCGCCTCAGGAAGGGCTCGAACCTTCGACCTACGGATTAACAGTCCGCCGCTCTAACCGACTGAGCTACTGAGGCAAATTCCGCCTCTTTTTAAAAGAGCGACGCAAAGGTAGAATCATTCAGATAATTGTGCAATATTTGCACCATAATTTTTTTAAACTTTTTTTCATGAGCTTACTTACTGTTGGAACTGTCGCCTTTGACGATATTCAAACGCCCTTCGGCGAAGCCCGCAACGCCATAGGCGGCGCCGCTACTTACATTGCGCTTTCTGCCTCTTATTTTTGCAAAGACATTCGCCTGGTATCCGTTGTCGGGGACGACTTTCCGGAATCTGAGCTGCAACACCTTGAACAAAAAGGAGTTGATCTAGCGGGTCTTCAGATTCGCCCCGGCGAAAAATCCTTTTTCTGGGCGGGAAGGTACCATGGCAACCTCAACGACCGTGATACCCTGGACACCCAGCTCAACGTGCTGGCCGACTTCGATCCTGTGCTGCCCGGTCATTTCCGGCAAACGCCTTATGTCATGCTCGGCAACCTCACCCCACAGGTTCAGTTGCGCGTATTGGAGCAGATGGACTCCCGGCCTAAGGTGGTAGCCCTAGACACCATGAACTTTTGGATGAACACTGCGATGGACGGCCTGCGCGACGTACTCAAAAAAGTGGATATCCTTACCATCAACGATGAGGAAGCCCGGCAGCTTTCCGGTGTGCATTCCTTAGTAAAGGCCGCCAAACACATCCACGAGATGGGGCCGCGATTCCTGGTGATCAAAAAGGGCGAACACGGCGCGCTACTCTTTGAAGGCGACAACATCTTCTTCGCACCTGCCCTCCCCCTCTCCGAAGTGGTGGATCCTACCGGTGCCGGAGACACCTTCGCCGGAGGTTTTATGGGATACCTGGCGCAAACCGGCGATCTCAGCTTTGAAAATATGAAAAGGGCGGTCATTTATGGCTCTGCCATGGCCTCCTTCTGTGTAGAAAAATTCAGTATCG
>CAYTNI010000362.1:0-3502 GCA_964439115.1 uncultured Saprospiraceae bacterium | reverse complement strand
AGGAGATGCCGTTGAATATAACCGGTTCTTCACAACCCCACGGCAAAGCCACGGCGCTGCTGATGTGGTTTTGGAAAGCGACAACCGCCACAGGCCATGTACAAAAATGCCGATATAGGTGAAAAAAAAGCACGGCGCGATCTTCGCAGTCGCTGTATGGATAATGAAAAATCTCATCCGGAATCAAAGTTTTTTCCCTGCCAAACTGTTCCCGGTCTTCCTGATAATCAAACCCTCCACGGGTGAAGGCAAGCAAAAGCTCCAGCCTGCTGCGAGGGTCTCTGTTTTCGAGGATTTCCTGCCATTGAGGCCACAAACTGCCTGCCAAAGCTTCCGACATAGGGATGTCGAAATAACTTGTCTCCGACCGAATCGGTAATTCGCTCAGCAAGGCTACCCAGGAACTGTCATAGGTGATTTCAAGTTGAATGACTTCTTCCTTGTGATGAAATGTGATGGTTTTGTTTTGGGTAATGCCTGCCGGCAAGCCCTTTTCCAGCCAGTTAAAGGACAATGGCCGCCCACCGGCTCCGGGCATAAATTCGAGCAGGTAGCTTTTTGTTGTAGCGGTTTGCGGATTATCTCGATGGAGGAAATGATAAAATCTTCGTTGGTTTTCTACGATAGAAGGTATCTCGAAGAGTTCCTCTTCTGCGAAAATAAAAAGGGCGATTTGATGTTGGTTGAATGCAACCCTCGTGTCAAACCCCAATTTGGTGAATACAAACCACGCGAGTAATTCTTGTTCGCTCTTCCAATGGTTGGGAAGGATGGCCGAGGTAGCTGCAATGACAAGCCTGTAAAGCCGCCAGTCGTCCAGATTTTCCTCAATGCGGTTCGTCAGGATGGCATCCAGAAAGGGTTCATAACAGGATTGCTCTAGCTCTTTATAGTAAGCAATCAGTGCATCCTTTTCCAGAAGAACCCTCGACATGGGAAGCATATCGGAAGCGTATTGCAAATCGTAGCGCCGGCCATCGGCTGTTACGGTAAGTTGGCGGATTTCAGTGTGTGCAGAAACCTTGATGGCACTGCAAAAAACCAAAATACAGAGTATTACGCGGGAAGTAATCACCCCCGGGAGCAACCTCTTACAATGTCCAATCCGTTGGCCCATAGCATCAGGGCGATGATGAGGATGAAACCGATAGTGCCGGCCCACTCCAGGACTTTGTCGCTGGGTTTTCTGCGGGTGACGATTTCAATCAACAGAAACATGACATAGCCGCCGTCAAGCCCGGGAATCGGCAGTAAGTTCATGAATGCCAGAATGATGGAGAGGGCGGCGGTCATATTCCAAAACCTTTCCCACTGCCATTCGGAGCCAAACATCTGGCCGATGGAAGCAAAACCTCCAAGACTATCGCTTGCTTTGATTTTGCCTTTGAACATTTGGCCAAACGCTTTGAGCTGAACGGACAGGAAATCAAAGCCGCGGGCAAATCCCGCGGGGAAGGCTGCCAGAAGGGAGTAATCATAGCGTTCTGCCTTATAAAAATGGCCCGGTCCTTTCGGATAAACACCTATTTTACCTTCCTCGGTGAGGGTGAGTGTCTTTCGCAGGGTGTCGCCTTGGGTATTCAAGGTAGTGATGACGGCCTCTTTGCCGGGATTATTTTTTGCCAACAAATAGAAATCCTGGAAGAAAGGGGTTGGGGTATCGTCGAAAGCTATGATTTTGTCACCAGTTTGAATACCTGCTTCTTTGGCCGGAGAGTCTGGCGCGATACGGTCAGCGACAAAAGGCACGCGCAAGCTGAATAATTCCTTGTCTTTGTTGCTGTGGGCGGCTAAAATCTTGGAGAAGTCTTCCGGTATATCCAATACGACAGTGGCGCCACCTCTTTCTACGGTAATGGATTTGGCGTTGTCTATGATGATGGCGCGTTTAACAGCGGGTTCAGAGAACTTTTCGAAAGGCTGGTTATCCAGATGAGTAATCTGGTCTCCATCGCGCAAGCCAATTTGTTGTCCCAGGGAGTCGGCGTAGATACCAAAGGTGACGTTTTTAGCGGGCAGATATTCGGTGCCCCAGGCCCAGAGTACGCCGGCATAAATCAGGCCACCCAGGATAAAATTGACGATGACGCCGCCCAGCATGATGATGAGTCGCTGCCAGGCCGGCTTAGAGCGAAACTCCCAGGGCTGGGGCTCCTGATTCAGGAACTCCTTGTCGTTGCTTTCGTCAATCATGCCGGCAATCTTTACGTATCCGCCGAGCGGAAACCAACCTATGCCGTATTCGGTATCTCCGATTTTCTTTTTCCAGAGGGAAAAGTTCATCAGATTGGCGAAGGGGAAAAGAAAGTCGAAGAACAGATAAAATTTTTCCACCTTGGTATTAAACCAGCGTGCGGTGAGGTAATGACCCATTTCATGCAGCGTTACCAAAATAGAAAGGCTCAGCAACAACTGCCCCACCATAATCAATATATCCATGTGTTTTCGTTAACGAGTTTGGTGAAAGAAACAGCATTTGCGCGCTGCCGGTTTCAAAAACGCCTCAAAGTTACGCTGAATTGCAGGCTTGCACTAACTTTGCACTTATAGTTTTATCATGTACATCTTTTTTACAAGCGATATTCAGGGTGATCTGGCTTTTCTTCATGAAGAAGAGGCTGCTCATTGTGCGCAGGTGCTGCGAAGAAAGCCGGGCGATGAGCTTATTTGGGTGGATGGTCATGGTGGACGATACCGCGGTATTCTGGAGGAGGTACATAAAAAACGATGCCTGCTTAGAATCCTGCAAAGGGAGCAGGAACCGCTACCCCGACCCTGGCAATTGCATGTAGCGATCGCTCCCACCAAAAATGCAGACCGTACAGAATGGTTTCTCGAAAAAGCAGTAGAGATTGGTATTGACAAGTTTACTCCACTGCTCTGCGAACATGCTGAACGAAAGATTTGGCGTGCTGACCGTATGGAAAAAATCGCAGTGGCGGCCATGAAACAATCCATGCAAAGCAGATTGCCGGAAATTGCACCCCTGTGTTCATTCAAGGAATTTGTAGCCGGGCCATTTCCGGAGGGTGGCGAAAAGTGCATTGCCCATTGCCGTCCGGACGAGGCTAAAAAATCGCTTCTACACAACTATCAGCCCGGGAAAAGCGTTTGTGTCGTCATTGGTCCTGAGGGTGATTTCTCTGAAAACGAGGTCCTTCTCGCCTTGAAAAACGGATTCAGCGCCGTAAGCCTGGGCCAAACCAGGTTGAGAACGGAAACTGCGGCGCTTTATGCCCTGCAAATGATACATTTTATCAATTTATGATACTATGCGACTGATTGTTCCTGTCCTTTTTTTCTTTTTGGGTTCGGCAATGATGGTGCCGGCAGATGCCCCCAGCGGTCCTTCCCGACTCGCTTTATTGAAGTACAGCGGTGGGGGTGACTGGTACGCGGTAGTGGATGCCTTGGAGAATCTGGCTAATTTTTGCAATTCCAGCTTAGGAACCAATTTCGAAACGGAGTACGCTACTGTGGATGTAGGAAGCCCGGATCTGTT
>CAYTNI010000361.1:0-3508 GCA_964439115.1 uncultured Saprospiraceae bacterium | reverse complement strand
CCGGGACTGACCTTACCCTTTGCACTTTTACCCTTTTACCCTTTGTACTTTTTTCTTTTTACCTTAAAAAATTCGGCGAAGCCGAAAAAATTTTTCAGGTGTTGTGCGTATCACCCTGGCGGTGGTTTTCGCCTTTTTGCAGTGCAGGAGGAGGAAAAACCCTCCCGGTTGTAAGAAATATCGTCAGGCAGTGCATATAGATAAAGGGGAGTTTTTGGCGGCCAGATGGTGCCGGTCCTCCGGGGGGTATGCCCGGAGAAGCACAGGTTGGCATAAGGCCTGATTTGCGGCTGGTGTAAAGTATTGTCAGACAAAGCCCCTCTCACTCCATCAGCCCCTTCGCAAAGGCCAGCAGCCTGCTCTCCTCAAAGGCGTCGGACATGAGCTGGATGCCCACGGGCATGCCGTCTTCGGGGTGCAGGCCGAGCGGCAGGGCAATGGCGGGGATGCCGGCCAGATTGGCCTGTACGGTGTAGATGTCGGCGAGGTAAACCTCTACGGGATTGTCGCGCTGCTCGCCTATGCGCCAGGCCGTGGTAGGCGCTACCGGCATGAGGATAAAATCATAATCCCGGAATACCGCCTTGGTGCGCTCGTGAATCAGTCGGCGCACCTGCTGGGCCTTGCCAAAATAAGCGTCGTAGTAGCCGGCACTCAGCACAAAAGCGCCCAGCATTATCCGCCGCTTGACTTCGTCGCCAAAGCCTTCGGTGCGCGACCGCGTGTAGGTGGTCTGCAAATCCGAGGCGCCGGCACTCCGATAGCCAAAGCGCACCCCGTCGTAGCGGCTCAGGTTGGCAGAAGCCTCCGCAGCAGCAAGCACATAATAGGCGGGGATGAGAAAATCTAAGTACTCAAAATCTATAAACTCCACCACATGGCCCGCCGCCCGCAACTTACCCATAAAGTCCATACTGAGCTGCCGGATGCCTCCGTCAAGCCCCGTATGCTCAAAAGCGGCGCTAAAACACGCAATCCGCATGGGACGCTCCGGCAACTGCGCCGCCGAATAGGCTTCTACCGGCAATTCACTCGCCGTGCTGTCGTATTCGTCTGCGCCGGCCATCACTTCGAGCAGGAGGGCGGCATCCTCTACGCTGTGCGAGATAACGCCAATCTGATCCAGCGAGGAGCCGTAGGCGATGAGGCCGTGCCGCGAGATGCGCCCGTAACTCGGCTTGAAGCCCACCACGCCGCAAAAGGCCGCCGGCTGCCTGACCGAGCCGCCGGTGTCGCTGCCAAGCGCTACCAGACAAGTGTCGGCCTGTACAGCCACCGCAGAGCCACCGGAGGAGCCGCCGGGCACGCGCTCCGGGTCGGCAGCATTGCGCACCGGGCCGTAGTACGAGTTTTCATTGCCCGAGCCCATGGCAAATTCATCGCAGTTTACCCGCCCGATGAGGATGGCATCCTCGGCGAGAAGTCGCTCCACGGCGGTAGCCGAAAACAGGGAGTGGAAGCCTTTCAATATCCCGGAAGCGGCCGTCACTTCGTGGTCTTTGTAACAAATGACGTCTTTCAGGGCTACTACGGCTCCAAAAAGCTGACCAACCGACGCAGGGGATGCGGCCAGCCGCGCATCGAGCGCCGCCGCCCTCGCCAGAGCCTCCTCCGCATACACCTCTATATATATGTTCAGGTGGCGCGTGGCCTCAATGCGCTCCAGATAATGCTGTACCAATGCCACACAGGTAGTTTTGCCCTGGTGCAAATCCTGTAATACATCGGAATGGGTACGGTATTTTGGCATGGTGAAGGAAAGTGGTGCTTGCGGCAAAGGTAGCAAAAAAGGCGTAATTTTGCGGCAGCAGGTGGTTCTGACGCGTGGACAGATGCCCCCTGCCACCCTGTAAAGCATCTTGTGGATTAACCATCTTCATGATTCAAACGTTTGTTTGTGGTATGCCGGGCAATCCGGCGATAAAGAAAACCGACATGTTTCAACATCATATTGAATCCTTTGGGGACTTCCGGAAACACATCCTGCGCAGTGCCGATGGCGCAGATGAGATGGCTTTTGTCCCCGAATACGGCGCGTGTTTGCTGGAATTGCAGCTTCGGGGGGTCAACGTATTGGACGGTTATACCAGTCCGGAGGAGATGCTCGAAAACCGCTGGGGTAAGAACATCGTCCTCTACCCTTTCCCTAATCGGCTCAAGGAAGGGCGGTATTCTTGGCATGGCAAGACCTATCAGTTCCCGATTAACAACCCCGACACCGGCAATGCGCTTCACGGGTTTGGCTGGGATCGCCCGATGGAGGTGGCGGACATAAGCCTTCAGGAGGGAAGCTGTGCGGTCACCTGTGCGCGGGAGGAGTTGGGCGGGGAGAGCGCTTACCCCTTTGCGTTCAGGTTTTCCATCACCTTTCAATTGTGGGTTGGGGGGAAATTCGAGGTGACGCTCGGCTTTGAAAACCGCAGCGATGTGGCTGTTCCCGTGGGTATGGGCTGGCACCCCTACTTTGCACTCTCCGCCAGCGTGGATGCTATGAAATTGCACTTTCCACCCTGCGAAGCGGTGGAAATAGATCGTTTTATGATTCCTACGGGCCGGTTGCTCCCGGAGGAGCGCTTTGCGCAAGCTACCCGCATCGGGGATACAGTACTCGACAATTGTTTCCGGCTGGCACCTGAGCCAGGCTGGGCGGAAGTCACGCTGCACGGGGAGAAAGGCATTCTTCGCTACGCCCAGGAAACCGGAACGGGCAAATTTAGTTTTTTACAGGTGTTCACCCCTCCGCACCGGCAGTCGGTGGCCATCGAGCCGATGACCTGTAATATTGATGCGTTCAACAATGGACAGGGATTAATTGCCCTCGATCCCGGGGCTTCCGCAAGGGCTAGGGCGCGTGTCAGTCTGGAAAAATAAGGTATTTAAATGTTCAATCAGACAACTTTTTTTATTGAAAATTTGGTACAAACGAAAGCTTGTATTACTTTTGGCATCCGAGTTAAAACGGACAAAGACCGAAAGCCGGTTTTCAGTATTGGGAGAGCCTCTTAAACAATCTCGTAATGCTACGAAAATCATCTTTTTTCGCTTAAAGTCTTAATGGTCATGAAAAGGGAAAAGTTCGTTTACAATACGCACACCCTGCGCTATGAGAAAGTGGTGGAACCTTGGAGTAGAATACTCTGGAGGACGTTTGGATTTGTGTGTGCTGCCCTGCTCACGGGGTTCATTTTAACGTTGGTCACGCACAGGTTTTTTCCATCTCCGAAGGAGAAAGCCCTGCTCAACGAGATACAGCAACAAAAAGCCCTGCTTTCCAATGCGTCGGATGATTTTGATCGCCTCAACGAGCAGTTGAAAGGCCTTCAGGAGCGCGACGCCTACGCCTATCGGCTGATATTTGGTATGGATCCCATTGACGAAGCTGTATGGGAAGGCGGTATCGGTGGTCACGACCGCTACGAACAGCTTCGGGAGTACAGCAATTCCGGTGAAGCCATGGCGAACCTTCAGCAAAAGTTGGATAAGCTCAAGCGCCAGGCCGTCCTGCAAA
>CAYTNI010000360.1:0-3519 GCA_964439115.1 uncultured Saprospiraceae bacterium | reverse complement strand
ACCGGGGTGGATGCATTTGGCGGGATGGCGTAGAAAGGATTCACGCGCATATCATTCCGCGGTTGTTCGATGAGCTTGATGTCATCAATAGCCCAATAGTAGAAGTCGGCAGACCAGGTGAATTTGATTCTCGCGTTGGCTGAACCTTGAATGTCCGGCAAATTGAGCAAGCGCTCCACCTGAAGTGGCGAGGCGTTGGTGGCCAAACCATCATTTGCATTAATCGGTGTACTCCAGGTTGCACCGCCATCCGTACTGAAAGCCACGGAGGTGCGCAGCCCGGCAGCCGGTGCATCGCTGGATACATTCAAAATACGCACCAGTTGGAAGAAGGTCAAAGAGATGCGCGCAGTAATTCCGGAGAGGTCAATTACCGGAGAAATCAGTTCCGTGGTGTACTGCGGATAAGGTGGAGGACCTGTAGGAACTCCGGAGCTGAGGCCACGGGTGGTGAGAAAGTCGGAGTTGATGACCATGGCACCATTAGTGTTGGTAGGAGAGTTGATGGTCAGTTCTCCCGTGGCGGCGTTGAAGAGCGCTCCTGCGCGTACGCTTCCGTTGGGTGACCACCACCACAGCACACCGCAGTTGGAGGCTTTGGTAAATACGAGTTGTACCGCACCGTTGCTGCTGGCAACCGTTAGAGTGGTGCCGGAGATGGTGAAGGTAGGGGAGTTGAGCCCCAGGAAAGTAGATCCCCAACTGTCGAAAGCTGCCTGGCTCATGTTCAGACTGGTGAAGAAGAGCGTCTGGCGGTTGGTGGTGTTGTAGAGGTAGTTGGTATCCGCAAGCGGAATGGCCTCGCCGTTGAGATTGGAAGTCCAGACGTTATCGGCCAGGGTGTAACGAGCCTGGGCCTCAGCACGGTTGGTGCCATCGCTGAATTTTACGGAATAATCCACTGCCGTATTGACGGCAAATTCGCCGGTAAGACCCGGCACAGCAGTTCCGTTAACGGTTGCTGAAGTGAGCGTCCAACGGCCAATCGCATCGCCGGTGATGTTCCCACATAGGGAGGTACTTACCGTCCAGCCCTCTGAACCTCCACTGAAATCCTCTGACCACACCACGGAAGGTTGGGCAAAAGAGGCTACAGAGATTAGGGCAAAAACGAGTACGTGTAATAATTTTTTCATAGGCAGAGATTTAAATAAAATTTGAGATGCAAAGAAAAAAAGAAAGGTAGATAACTCCATGCCAGGAGCAAAATAAAAAAAGGTACATTGTATGCGTTCTTACATAACCTGATCGAGATGTCGCCCTTTTTCAACATGACTGAAACCCTCCACAAGTTGTTCCAAATATTGCACAATATGCTCCTTTTGGGTAGCAGGCGACGACAACAACTGCTCTAATTGATCAATTTTTTGCATAAAATCATTGTTTTTTAATGATTTATGTTTTTCAACGACTCCAAGGTTTTCAAATTTTGCCCAATCAGGACAATCGCTGGGAGCATAGAACTCCTCTTCGGTTTTTTCTCCGGAGGTGTGGCTTCTGAAGAAATAAACAGGATAGTGCTTATCCTCGGGCAATCGGGAAGCTGCTTTTGCCCTGGCCTCCTCTTCTGTTTGGCAAATGTAGGGTTGGTAACCAAATTCCTGAAGAAGATGCTCTGCGATGGATGTAAAGGTACATTGTTGCTCTGGCAACAGCTTGGGGAAGACAATCTGACCGGATCCTGCCACCAAACAAGTTAACAGGCAGATTTCTCCTGCCTCTTTTGGAGCAATAAAATATCGCCGAATATCGCTTGGCGCCGAAAGGGGCTGCTGCTTGCCTAATCGTTTTAAAAATCCATCCGGAAGACTCCCCTGTGAAAAAGCCACATTGGCAAATCGGGCAGTTGTCACCGGAAAATACGACGAATAAGCCATGATGACCTGTTCCATAAGCTGTTTGCTCGCGCCCATGATATTGGCCGGATTGGAAGCCTTATCGGTACTCACACAAAAAAAATGAGCCGGCGGACCGTATTCCCTCAGCTGCTCCATCAGTTTTCGGGTGCGCAGTACGTTGTTTTCCAACATCGCCTCGATGGCATAAACATCCTTCTCTGACCGCACGTGCTTGTGGGCGGCAAAATTGGCCACAATGTCAAAAGGACCTTCCTGCCTGAGCATTTTTTCGAATATGGAGTCGCCGAAACCCATAGGGTAAGTTCGGAATTCTCCCGGCATCTTCACCCCGGCCTGGCTGCGGAGGTCTCTGACGAGTTCGGTAAGCCCATTTTCGTTGTTATCCACTACAAATATGGCATCAGGCCCGTAGTCCAGCATGGATCTTATAAACGCTGCGCCGATAGAGCCGGCACCTCCGATAACCAATACCTTTTTGCCTTTGATTTCCCGTTGCAGCTCGTCGGAGTAGCGCAACATATCTGCCGAGGTCAGTGGTATCTCCCGCCGGGTTACATACCGGGTGATGAACGTATCGAGCTGAAAGTGGTTTCTCATGGCTTTAACGGGAGATAGTATTGCTTTCCCGTACGATATATAGGGGCCTTTGTCGGACGTTGTCATTCATTCGGCCAAGGTATTCGCCCACAATCCCTATGGCCACTAATTGTACCCCACCCAGAAAAAGGATGGCAATCATCATGGAAGAGGAGTCGGATACAAATTCGCCCAATACATACCTCAGCCACAATACCCGAAGGGCTGCGAGGAAAGCCAGGCCGGATACGGAAAACCCCAGGTAATAAGCCATTCGCAGGGGTAAATCTGAAAAACCGGTGACGCCATCAAGTGCCAGTTTGAACAGTTTCCAGTAGGAATATCCCGACACCCCGGCATGTCGTTCCTCCCGAACGTATGGCACGGCAATTTGCCGGAAACCTATCCAGGAGATTTGTCCACGCAGAAATTTATGACGTTCCGGCATTTGTCTCAATACTTCCGCAACCCGCCGGTGGATAATTCTGAAATCACCGGTATCCAGTGGAATGGGTACTGTGGTCATTCTGGCAAAAAGTCTGTAAAATAGGCTTGCCGTGCGGCGTTTCAACCAGGTTTCTCCTTTTCGGATGGTGCGTTGGGCATAAGCTACATCGTATCCCTCCCGGAGCCGGGCATATAGGGATTCAATAAGCTCCGGAGGGTCCTGGAGGTCCGCGTCAATAATGACGATAGCCTCCCCTGAAGCATGGTCTATTCCCGCGCTGACCGCCACCTGGTGCCCGAAATTTCTGCTGAAATCCACGTATTTCACCTCCGGAAACCGGTCGGCCAATCCTTTAATCACAGCAAGCGAATCGTCTTTGCTGCCGTCATTCACAAAGATTACCTCAAACGTTGTCACCAAATTAGACAATATATTCACCAGCCTTTGGTGAATCAAGGGGATGTTGTCCACCTCGTTATACACAGGAATTACTACGGAAATATCCATTCAGACTGATACATTTTTATCCTTCAAACCTTCCCTAATCGGTGCGCCTTGAAATGGCCCATCTCTTTTTTTAAAGTAGCCTGACAGGCAGGCAGCAGGCAATGTTATCAAAATTTCTATACCACTTTT
>CAYTNI010000359.1:1661-3520 GCA_964439115.1 uncultured Saprospiraceae bacterium | reverse complement strand
TGTCATGACCCCATAAGGCAAGGCAGAATAGGATTCTGGCAAGCCCAGAAATCCGCCGAGTGCAATGCCGGCGCCAAATTTTACGGATTTACCCTGTGAGGGAAAGGCATAATGGGAACGAAGGAAGAAGCCGGGGCCAATAAATTCACCGACGCCCAATCCAGCTAAAATGCTAAAAATTTCTATCCCGGTATAAATGGACACTCTGTCGGAGACGCCAAACCCTACCTGGTTAAAGCCGAGTAGAAAATTGCTGTACTGTTTTTCACCGCGCTTAAGTGCGAACGCCGTGGTGCCCAAAATGCCTTGATTAGATGCGCGATTATAGAGTGAGAATTTGCTAATGGTTTCTTCCAGCCGGATTTCCCTGATTTCCGCCACATCAGAGAGCGGGAGATTAACCTTACCAATAGAGGACATTTCCATTACAAGCTCGGTCTGTTTCTGTCATGGCCAGACGGCGCCCGACAAATACACTTCCATCTTTCATCAATACCCTGAGATAGACAGGTGCGGGAGGCTCAGTTTGCGCTGTTACCTGAAGTGAACTGACCATCAATCCGAACACCATCAACAAAAAAGGCGCGAGATACTTCATGGTAACGATTTTTACACTCTAAGACGCATTTATCGGAAATCGGGTTGGGGGGAATATCAAAAATTTTCGAGAATTTCCCTGGCAAGGACTTCACCTGAAGGCCAGTGACCTATACCTCCAAGCAGCCGGAATTGCGCGGACGGAATCTGCCGGGCGAAACGCATGAACTTCGGTCGCGACAGGAGACTATCTCTCTCCCCCAACAAAAAAAAAACAGGGATATTCAAATTCCGGAGTGCGCCGGTTGATAACTTGAAATTCGACAGATTTTTCCAAACCGGAAACAGTTGCCTGTTTTGGTTGGCTTTTTCCAGACTGGCGAGTAAATAGCGCAAAGCGGCCACATTGAATAAGCCAATCCGGCCTAGAAAATCCATAATCTGCATGAAACGCTGCATGTTCGTTTCTGCAAAACTAATAAGGCGGCTTCTGAAAAAATCAGGCGAATTTTCCATACCCCAATATAGGCCGCTCACAAATCCACCGGGAGCGACAAGCCATGCCTTATTGGTAAGGGGCTCAAGGACTGGCAAAGAACAGGCCAGAAGACGCCCCCCCCAACTATGCCCGAGCAAACAGGCCTTTTCAAAACCATGGGTTGAACAGGTGGTATGAACCAACTCCACCAGATCGGCGGGAAGAAGTTGTTCACTATTCCATTCGGTTTGGCCGTGCCATGGCAAATCAGGTGCGACCAATGTAAAGCTGGAGGGAAGTGAGGCTGCCAGAGATTCAAAACGAGCTCCGCTGTCTGCAAAACCGTGGAAACAGATTAAAAGCTGCTCCCCTTCTCCCCATTTTCGCAAGAAAATACGGCCCCCAGAGAGCGAAAGATAGCCTGTTTCCATGAAAACTATTTTTTATTTTTTTGCTGTGCCTGTTTTGCACGCTCTGTTTGAATACGTTGCTGTTCTTTCATGGCCTGTTCAAGTCTATCCTGCCATCCACCCTTTTTCTTGGGCTGTTTTCGATAGGCCTCCAACTGGGCTATGATTTTATCCTTATCAATGATATAATTCCTGGTGACAATAGTCTGACCGATGGTAATCAGGTTGCTGAAAAGCAGGTAACAGGTCAGACCGGAAGCGTAACTATTGAAAAATCCGAGGAAGAGAAGCGGCATGACGTACTGCATGTATTTCATAGCCGGGTTGGCAGAGAAATCCATATCCCGCGTACTGTAGTAGGTGTAAACCAGCGTGGATACAGCCCAAAGCACTGTAAATGCACTGATGTGAGACCCAAATCCCATTGGGATTTC
>CAYTNI010000359.1:0-1561 GCA_964439115.1 uncultured Saprospiraceae bacterium | reverse complement strand
CTTAGCTTTTTCAGGCTGGTATCTGAAGGATCGAGCATTTCAGTTTTCATAACGGCACCTTTGAATGGCTTTTCTGCCACGATTGCGGTATTGAAAAACTGGTTGGCATGAGCAACCCATCGGATGGGCACACTGCTCTTATCTTCAGTTTCAGAAGAGGTACAGGAGCAATAATCCGGGGTATCCTCTGCTGGGCGAAAATATACAGTAGAATAGTTGCGCTCAAACCCTTCGTTCTTCTCCAGTTTGTCCAGGTAGTTGATCCAATTGAGTTTAACCACAGCATCCTGATCGCCCATAAGCTCGGAAAGACCATGGGCGGTGATGGCATATTGCAGGGAATAACCGTCGGGGGCAAGGGTATATTTTTGTTCGAAATACCTGCCGGCTCCTGCCTCAGCCTTGAAGGTTATGCTATTGTCCGATAGTTTTGTATCAAAGAAAAGATTACTGGTTTTAATCTCTCCATTGGCGGCACCCTGTATGGGAATACTGTACTCGAAACGATTTTTTTCATTGAAAAGCAGTCGCAACGGGGATTTGATTTCCTTTTTTCGTTCATCCTCGTCCACTTTGTAGTACTGCTTGAGTTCAGCATATAGAATTCGTCCGCCTTTGTTGCTGAATACGATTTTGACCAGGTCATTTTCCAGCGTGAATTCTTGTGGTGTACCAGATGCAGCAGGAGCAAAGGGCCCAAATCGGGAAGCTGATGCAACTCTGGCGAGGGAATCCTGTTCGGGTACTGCCGCTTTTGTGACCACGGCAGAAGTATCTTTGAGTCGTTGTGCCTGTGCAGAAGCCTTAGGCTGACTGGCGCGAGCCAGGGAGTCTTGTAAGGCCTTCTGAGCTTCAATGGCCTGCGCTTTGGGTTTCATGTACTGTTGCCATCCCATGAGCAGTGCGAAAATCAAAATAAGGCCGATGATGGTATTTCTATCCATTCCCTTAGATTTGGGCTTTTATTGACGAATTGTAGTGCAAAGGTATTCAATGATTCATTTAGAATGGGATTAATTCGATAAAAACCTGTTTCAATCCCGGGGAGGGATTTTTTTGGCATGATTTCCAGCCGGGGAAAGGCAATTGAGGTTAAATGAAATTACCTTGGTTTTTCATCCCTGAGCATTGCGTAAAATGGGTATCTTTGGCGCTGAAATCCGATTGTTGTGTTATCCATTTTCAGAAATAATCAACTGCTTTACAGCCTGTTTCTCGTATTCTATGCGGGTTTGCTTCATCTGAGCACCCTGGTCATGCCGTCCACATGGGCTCCCTCCCCTGCCGGCGTGTTGAGTATGGGGGTATATGAATGGCTGGGCGGTTACAGTGGCTGGCCGGCAGAGTTGTCAGCGCTCATCTTGTTGGTTATTCATGCTGTTGGTATCAATTATATTGTGTTGAATCATCGGATCGGTGAGTCGCAAAATCAGTTTTCAGGACTTTTTTACATCCTACTGGCGAGTATAGTGCCTGAAATGACGCACTTATCACCGACTTTGATGGCCAATACCTTTCTGGTAATAGGTCCTGTAATCCGGTTCTATTGCCAGTGCCTGGT
>CAYTNI010000358.1:0-3522 GCA_964439115.1 uncultured Saprospiraceae bacterium | reverse complement strand
TCCATAATGCTTATGGTTATGGGCTTTTTAGCGGTGGATTGGGCTTGCATTACGGGGGAGAGAAACTAGGCATGGCGGTAATTCCCGTTTCAGGTGGCATGACGGATCGCCAACTAATGCTTTTACAGGATTTTGGGCCTGAGGTGATATCCTGTACGCCATCCTATGCCCTCACCCTGGCTGAGGCCATTCGGGAACGAGGCATTCCGCTGGAACAACTTCGGTTGAAATACGCCATCCTGGGCGCTGAACCTTGGACCGAAACCACGCGAAAAGCCGTCGAGGCCGGGTTGAATGTCCGTGCCACCAATATTTACGGCTTATCAGAAATTGTGGGCCCAGGGGTATCTCAGGAAGCACTGGAAGAACCGGGAGGAAGCCATGTGTGGGAGGATCACTTTTTTCCGGAAATTGTGGATGCCAACAGCGGCCAGCCACTACCCGAAGGCAAAGAAGGGGTGCTCGTTTTTACCACGCTTACCAAGCGCGGCATGCCGCTGATGCGCTACTGGACTAATGATATTTGCAGTCTTTATTACGATGCCGACAGCCAACGCACCCATATTAAAATGGGGCCCATAAAGGGTCGTTCCGACGATATGCTCATCATTCGCGGTGTCAATTTATTTCCCTCTCAGGTGGAGGCTGTACTTTTGGAACTTCCGGAATGCAGCGCGAATTACCAGCTTGTACTCTATCGGGATGGTGTCCTTGATGCGGTAGAAGTGCGGGTGGAGCTTACCGAAGACCTCTATCGGTCTAAAGGCGTTAGGCTCCCCCCGCACGACGACTACCTGATGGCGTTACAACAGCGCATCGTCAAAAAAATCAAGGACAATATCGGCTTGAGCATGCGCGTGACGCTTGCCGACAGAGACGCGTTGCCGCGAAGCGAAGGCGGGAAGCTAAAAAGGGTAGCCGACCTGCGTCAGTCACCCTCCCAATAAAATTTTACCCGCCATCAGCCTGGGCGGCGGCAATCGCGTAAGCGGCTACTGCCCGGCCTTGAACTATACCCTCATCGGCATCAAACCGGAAGTGTATGCCTCCGTAAATTCGGGATTCTGCAGCTTCCCTTGCCCAGGCTTCGAGTACACCCCTTTCCGTAGGAAAAAGGTGGGAAAGCACTTCTGCCGCTGCCGCAGAAAATACAGAATGCCCGGAGGTGTAAGCCGGAAAATTGGGAATGCCCAGTATGGTCTGAAACCCTGGAATCAATTGCGAAGGCCGTGGGTAGTGATAATAATATTTGGCATCCCAACAGCTTATTCCCCCATCCATCACCGCCATATTCATGTAGGCGAAAACCCGGGCACTGCGCAGTGGATTCAACCTGTATTTCAGCACCAGATCGGCGGCTCTTCTGTTCCAATGGCCGGGAGGCGTATAGGTGCCGGGGCCGTCAGCCCAGAAGTTGGCAATGTGCCGTTGTTCAAGGGTCAAGTTCCTCGCAACCCGGCGGAGTTCTTCTACGGCTGCTTCATAATCTGGCGTGCCCGGAGCTGGCGGAGGTACCGGACGGGTAGCCTCCACGTTGGGGAGATACCACGTTTTCAGTTTGCCATAAAAGGGAGCAAGCCCTACCAGACGTTGCGGGCTTTCAAGGTTCTCCCATTTCCATCCCCAGCGTTGTAGGGCGGCATTGGCTAATGAATCACTTACAGCCACAGATACCTGAGCATTTTTCATGCCATCAGTGGCGGCGCGATCAAGATACAGCGCTGCTATGCCGCGCCCCAGGCTGTCACCGGCTACCACGTCGCTCCACACATTCAATCCCGACCAAAGCGCAGTATTCCGGTGCTCCAGTGCCCTGGCACGGAGATATTCCTTTTCCAGCGGAAACATGGCCCCCAGCACGGCTTCAGATACTGCGGCCACTACCGCTGCATCAGACGGCCAGGAAGGGCGGTTGGAAATGGGTAGCCTGGGATTTATGCTAAGGTCTGCCTGATAAGGTGCTGCACGGCGATAGCGCTCCTGGTAGTGCCATGTGGCAATAAGTGCGTCAAATTGTGCCGCACTCAGGTAGGCAAACATCCTTGCAGCGTAAGGCGGGTGGGCAGATGGGAATTGAGGATATTCGGAAGGGTTGGCAGGGTCGGGCGTACTGTAAGTGCCATCAGGATTAGGCCCAGAGAGAAGATTATACTTGGACACCAGGTCGCGGGCAATTTGATTCCATCGCAATAGGCCGTTATTACCCCAGTACTGAATAGCCACCGCCTGGTCAGGGGTGAGTTGCGCGACGGCGTCCCGCACATCGGCCAACTCTGCCTGATATACCGAAGAATTTACCGCAGCAGGGGGCGTGAGCGCAATCTGATCTGGACTGCTGATCAATACCGGCTTCCAGGTTCCGCCCAAAGGATCCTGGCTGGAAAAATCATAGGATGCAAATTCAGGGTCACCTGAAATATCCTTTTGGCATGCTGAAAAAAGTAATAATCCAGCGCACCAATATATTATGCTATTCTTCATTGTCATTGGTTGGAGTGGGTGAGGAATTAGCCGGAAAACGATACTGCAATCCGGTGCTAAAAATAGTTGCCTGACCGAGGTTTCTTCCCTGAAGGGTATGTGAGAAACCAATCAGTAGGCCAAAGTTGGAAAAGTCGGGATGAAAATACTGCACCAGCCCGCCAATGCGAAGGGCATTCATTCTATTGGAAGGGAAAGGGGAATCCGCGCGACGGATGTCATGCCCGCCAAGAGTCCTCAGCCCTTCTGCATTCAGCTCTGTGCGAAGGGATCCACTTTTCCACCATTGACCTAATGCGGTGCCCCAGGTAACGGCATTCGGCAAATCGACGAGGTTGGTGTAGTATGCTCTGGTTGTGTAGTAATAATTCCGTTCAATGCGCACATTGCTTCTCAGGTGGACTCCTGATTGCGCCCAGGCATAAAAACCCTTCTCACCATAATATTGCACCAGTCCCCGTACAGTACCTTCCACAGCTCCCAGTCCAAGATTCAGTGGCATATAATCAATAGCATAGCGCGAAGCCGGGCCTGTAGCGCCGGCCACTCCCAACAGTGACCAGGGCCCTGATTGCCAGACCTTTGCTTTGAGCCATAGGCCCCAATCCTGCAGGCCGCTGCTTGGTGCAAGTTGCCCTTCCGAGGCTTTCACACTCATCCAGGGAAGCCGACCAATTACATTCAGCCGTTGGGAGATGCCATAATTTACTGAAAAAGCCAACGACTGGCGCGTTACGGTGCCCAGGTTGCCATTTTCGCGAAGGAACGTACCTTCCCAGTATTGTTGCCAGCTTTCATTGGCAAAATCCAGCCCGATGCATGTTTGTCCGGCACGCATCATAATGCCATCCGTGGGCGTTTGAGCTATGGCCATAAAGACCAGGCAACTCCCAAGGAAGACCGTTCCGGAAATTCTCCGGAACCAACGTTTGTGATCCATCGTTTAAGTGGTCAAAAGGTGAACAAATCTCTCCGGAGTTGAGCTCCGGTATTTCTTTTGATAGAGTCATCCTATTGAAAATTAAGTTTACACAACCTCCG
>CAYTNI010000357.1:0-3540 GCA_964439115.1 uncultured Saprospiraceae bacterium | reverse complement strand
CCATATGGGAACCCTCGCGCACACAGAGACCGATTCCTTAAAGACCCACTCATTGAGAAAGACCAATTCACTATCACCGTCAGGCGGAATAGGAAACGAGAAGTAAACCCCGTCTTCTACCGCCTAAAACCCCAATTTAAGAACAAAACATATTGTTAATCGTATTAATTATTCAAACATGACCTACTCCAAACTCCTACCTAACCTAGCCGTGCTCTTGCTTGCCGGCTCATCACTCACCGCTCAGATTACTTTCAACGAGAAGGATGAGGCCTTTTTTCGCAAAAAGGCCATCGAGTACCAGCGCTGGTTGGATAAAACCGGACTCGGTGAAGCCCTGAAGTTTTCTGAATTGCGACTGCAAAAGGAAAATACCGAACTCGAAATGTTTCTGGTGGTGAATAGCACCGATCTCGATACGGCTATCTCCGTCTGGACGCAGGTGAAGCAGGATTTTCAGACTATTGCCGACAG
This sequence comes from uncultured Saprospiraceae bacterium, assembly GCA_964439115.1. GTDB lineage: Bacteria > Bacteroidota > Bacteroidia > Chitinophagales > Saprospiraceae > UBA2329. Next base: position 3,066 of record CAYTNI010000357.1, on the reverse strand, counting down.
ACCCCCGCTCGAGGAAAAACTCTTCCGAACCTTCGTGGATTTCATGGAGATTCCCGCAGCGCAGGGAAATATCCAGGTCTATGTAAAAGACGCTGAAGGAAGAATTATTCCCTGCTTTTGGGTGGCTGCCTGGGAAAAAGATGGCATCGTGCAATCCAAATACAAAATTGGGGAGTGTAAGAGCGATTACGCAATTAACATCGCCATTTCGCCAATACCGGTAAGAAAAGTAGTGGGTAAAAACACCACTTCCGTTGCCCGGCAACTCGGTACCGCCCAGGTATTCAGTGGTATCGAAAATTTTATTCGGAACAAATACGGCATGGTGAAATACGAAGATCGCACCCCAAAAATTATTGTGGATAAAGAAGGCAACACTACCCTTCGGGTTACGGTGGAGAATCTCTCCCGCGTTGTACTCACCAATGAAAAACAATCGTTGTGGTGCGATGCCATGAACGCTTTGGGCATTTCCTGCAACGACATGCGCCGGGAAAGACTGGAGTTTCGCTTTGACTACACCGAAGGTAGCAACATGCTTACCGGAAGCCTCACCGGAAAATTTGGCTCCGGCGTATATAAGCCCAGGGAAGAAGGCTATTTCAATATGGAACCGGACTTTTCATCGTATATTATTTCTTTTCATAAGGGTTTTCAGAATGAACTCGAGAAATATCTCAACAGGCTATGACACTCAGGGAACTTAAAACGCTCATAGGTGCGGGGGAATTATCTGCTGCCTTGGTCCACACCCTCGAATATGCCGAAAAATCGGGTATGGCCGAGGTGGCCAACACAGCTACCGCTCTTAGTGCACGCATCGAGCAGACTAAAAAACTGTGGAATACCGGACAGCTCAGCTTTGAGGATTACTCCCGCGAACACGCCCGCAGTACAAGTGCACTGCTCGACTGCGTGAACCGACTTCCCGAACACCCCGACCCGGCTTCCGTCAAACGCATGGTGCGCGAGGATGCCTTCAAGGTGCGCCTGCTGTTCATGCTGGTTGCCGGCAAGGCATTTGTGGCGGGGCGAATATTGTACCACTGGAACACCGGCGGATACAACAACGAACACGGTTATGCCGTTTTGGGTATTCTGGTGCCCACCCTCGCCGGTTATTTGTATCTCGTGCTTGAGGACTATCTCAAGGCGCATAAACAAGGGCCTACCCCACAGCGCTTCGTGTCAGGCCCGCTGGTGCGCTTTGCCTATATCATCCTGTTTATCTATATGCTTTCGCTTTTCATCCTCGTAGAGCGCAAGGTGATGTTTTCTTTATCCTTAGCGGAATTTACCGCCACTTTCACCCTGATTGAAAGCCTCCTCGGCGGGTACGTCAGTAGGGTGATTTCTTCATTCTTCAAAAATGATTAAGCCAATGAAGTTCAGTTTAGCGCTGTTGATAGGGGTTTTGGCCACAGCCGCTTACGGACAAACCCGCAAGGATTACGCGGTGTTTTTCGTATGCTCGGATTACGACCACGGCTGGGATAAACTTAATTACACAGAAAGTGAGGCCGCTGAAATATCCAAAATGCTGCAGGATAACTACAACTTCGAAGTGGAGATTGTGCGGGCTGCCACCAAGAGAATCATGCTGCAAACCCTGGCGAGGTATAGAAACAGGAAGTACGGCCCGAAAGACCAGTTGCTGCTGTTTTTCTCCATGCATGGCGTGCACGAAAGATCCGGTGGGGAGGGCTACCTGATCCCCAAGGACGGACTTAGGAAAGACGATACCTTTGATAGCTGGTACGCCCATTCCGCCCTGCGAACCATGGCCCGATCTATGCCCTGCAACCGGGTACTGGTGGCCATTGATGCCTGTTATTCCGGTATATTTGGCGCGCTCAAAGGAGACGACTTAGCACCTGTGTGGGAAAGGGCTGATTACGAATGTGCCGAAAAGATGAAAAGGGCTTTCCCCGAGCAGTCTAAGACCCGAAAATACCTGACTGCCGGTGGTGACGCCAAGGTGACCTCCAAAAGCGTATTTGCACAGCGCTGGATTGCCGCTCTTCGGGAAAATGGTGGTGACGACGGGCTGCTGTCCGTAGATGCCATGTTTGCGGATTACCTCAAATACACCGGGCAGGAGCCCACCTTTGGCGATTTTGACCCCTCCACCGCCGGTGATTTCGTATTTGTATCCAAAAATGCCTGCGGCCAGCCCACTGTGACCCCGGTATTGGACGCCGATAAGAGGGCATGGGATGGTGCCAGGAGCAGAAATACCATTGCCGACCTAGAATTTTACCTGAATGCCTTCCCGAACGGGCGTTACCGTGCCGAAGCAGAACAGATGAAAGCCCGCATACAGGAAGATTTGGTGTGGAACCAGGCCAGTCAGACCAAAGGCAATACCGGCTACCAAAGCTATGTGGACATCTACTGCCCGGGAGGTCGCTACTGCGCGGAGGCTCTGGAGCGCCTCAAGGTGGTGGAACCCGTGCGCACGGATGATGGCTTGGTGTTGGTGCGCGGTGGCACCTTTACCATGGGCTGTACCAGTGAACAACAGGATTGTTACCCTAGTGAATCGCCTGCTCACTCGGTGACGCTCAGCGACTTTTACCTAGGACGGCACGAGGTTACCCAGCGTTTGTGGGTGCAGGTGATGGGCAGTAACCCTTCAAACTTCAAGAACTGCGACGACTGTCCGGTAGAGCAGGTCAGTTGGAACGATGTGCAGACCTTTCTCGAGAAAATAAATAAGATGTATCCCGGCCGCAACTACCGGCTTCCCACCGAGGCGGAGTGGGAATATGCTGCTCGTGGCGGTGGGAAGCAGGTGCTGTTCGGCAACGGCAAAAATATGGCCGACCCGGCAGAGCTGAATTTTAATGCCAGCGCGAGCTACAAAAAAGCGTACTCCGTGGCGGGCATTTACCGACAAAAGACAGTGCCGGTTGGTAGCCTCAATACGCCTAATGCCCTCGGGCTGCACGATATGAGCGGAAATGTTTGGGAATGGTGCTCGGATTGGTATGGCAGCTATACTGCCGGTTCTCAGACCAATCCTAAGGGGCCTTCCAGTGGCTCTGTCCGCGTCATACGCGGCGG
>CAYTNI010000356.1:0-3545 GCA_964439115.1 uncultured Saprospiraceae bacterium | reverse complement strand
ATAAAATCTCATGAACACATATTTTTTACAAAAATCGTCGTTTTACGGCTGCTTCCATATTCCTTTCGACAAATTGAGCGTTTTCATGGCCGTAATTATATGTAAACAAAATTAGCGGCAATTTTACTATTTTTGCATGCTATAAAATTTTTACCCAATGAGATTTATTTCTATTGCCGTCGCTTTGCTAATTGGTTTTCAACTCCAGGCACAAAGTGCCAAGACGGTTACCCTGTCCTGCCGCCTTGCCGGCTGCCCCTCGGCGCCTCGCCTTTTTCAGTTTGATGGCGTGTTGATGAAGCAATTCAAAGAAGCTGGCGCCCCTTCACCGGATGGAACATATACCTTTTCACTACCCGCTGGCAGCCCGCAGTTTTACTACCTCGGCACCCGCAACGACCAAACGCTAGTCATCCTTTTGGGCTCCGAGCAAAATGTCAAAGTGGAAGGCAATTGTGCCGATGTCCGGACAGCTTCCATTCTAAACTCCCCCATCAACGATTCCTACAGCTGGCTGAAAAACAGAATCAACATACTGAAAAACCAGACCAATCAGAACTTGCAGCAGTATCAAATCGCCATGCAAAACCCCCAAAATCTGGAGGGGGTAAAAGGCATGATGAAAGAACTCGACAATCAAAAACTCCTGCTGCTCGATTCGCTCAAACGCACCAATCCCTTTTTGGCCAATGTAGCTGCCATCACTACCTACCTGAGTTGGCCAAACAATCAGGGTGCCTACAACAATGAAATTGAATATTTCGCATCCGAGTTTTTTAAATTCACAGACTTCAACGACAAGGGGCTGGACGGAAATCCATGGGTTTTTGAATCCTTCCAATCCTATGCCGTCACCCTTGCCAGCGTAGGCGTTACCGATGAGTCCCAGAAAATGGTCTTCGATCAAGTCTTGCAGAGAATACCTACGGGAACCCCCCGCCACCGTCTCGCTCTGGCAGGCATTGCTGCCGGATTAAAGCAAAAGAACAGTCCAAACTACGTCCATTATGCCGAAGCGCTCCTTCGCCAGCTCGGCCCGGAGGATCAGGCCACCGCTGCCGTGCTCCAGCAGCAGCTCGCCGGGATGCGCAGTTTTATCATTGGCGGGGAAGCACCCGACTTCGGACAGGCCACTCCAGAGGGTAAGCTACTCAAGCTCAGCGATCTGCGCGGCAAGGTGGTGCTTATTGACTTTTGGGCAAGCTGGTGCGGCCCCTGCCGTCGCGAAAATCCCAACGTGGTCAAACTCTACAATACCTACAAGGATAAAGGCTTCGAAATACTCGGCGTAAGCCTTGATCGCGACAAGCAGCGCTGGCTCGATGCCATCGCACAGGACGGACTCACCTGGCCCCACGTCAGCGACCTCCAGCAATGGAGCAATGCAGCCGCACAGCTCTATGGGGTCAATTCCATTCCGCATACCGTACTGGTGGACAAACAGGGTCGCATCATCGCCCGCAACCTGCGCGGTGAAGCCCTCGCCCAAAAACTAGCCGAACTCTTCCCCTGATAGCCGTGCATATTCCATGGTGGAAAAAGGGGCTGAGTTATCTGACTGAACTGCATCTGGAAAGCGCTCCCAGTGAGTTAAATCCGCATTTGTACGTCAGCCTCCGCAAGGGCAGGTTTCAACTGTGTTCCGCCAATGCCATTTACTCCTGGGGAGATTTGTACGACAATTTTGACAAAGCTTTCCGGAAGTTACCCATCAGGGAATGGCCTGAACGGGAGGTTCTCATTCTCGGCTTCGGACTTGGCAGTATCCCCATCATCCTGGAACAAAAATTCAACCGGCACTGGCATTATACGGGAGTAGAGGCAGATGAATCCGTCCTGTGGCTGGCCGGGAAATATACCCTTCCGGATATTAAATCGCCGATAGAACTTCACGCAGTGGATGCCTACTCTTTTATTTGGCAAACGGAAAACACTTACGATCTGATTTGTATGGATGTTTTTCAGGATGACCAGATTCCAGAAATACTGCAAAGCGAAGATTATCTTCAAGGCTTGAGAGAAATCTTGAATCCGGATGGTATATTGCTCTACAACAGGCTGAGTTACACAAAGGAAGACCGCAGATTATCCGAAGATTTTTTCCAGGAGGTTTTCTGTAGGGCATTTCCACACAGTGAATATTGGGATTTAGGCGGCAATGCCATGTTGGTGGGTTTTCAGGATGCTGTCTGAGCGCGAATCCAGTCTTCATAAGCCTGATTGGCACTTACTTCCATTTTGATAATACAAGGTGTTTGGTACGGATGGGTTCGAATTAGGGCTTCTTCCAGTGCTTCCCATCTTTCCAGCGAGGTTTTTAAAATGCTGACCCATTCGAGCCCCTGTTCAATTGCGCCCTGCCACCAGTACATGCTCTCCATGGGATAAATGTTGGCGCAGGCCACCAGGCGGGCTTCCAGCATTTCCCGGGCGACCCGACGGGCTTCCTCCTCAGAGGCGTGCGTGACGTACAGCAGTAAAAAGGCCATTTTTTCCGCTAATATCCTACCTTTAACCCTGAATTCAAAGCCAATGATGGATAATCGGTACGGAAAGATTAACCTGTTGCTGCTGAAAGTTGCCGCGGTGGCCGTAATGTGGGGCTATGGCTGGTTGAGTCTGGAAGGAAAAATTCCCGTTTCTGCATTTTTTTGGAATCAGGAATTGCTTGGTGCGCTGTTGCCTGTACCTTGGGAGATTTGGATTACGGATTATGCCAACAGCTCATTTTTGACTCATTTTTCCACATTTTTGGGCATCCTACTTATATCCTGTGGGCTTGCCGTACTTTTTTCCAGGTGGCTGGCCGGTTGGGCGAAGTGGGCTGCGTTTACAGGTTCAGGTATTATTATTGGTATTGCCATTCTTTTCGGCATTGAAAAAATCTTCTTTGCCGTGCAATTTGCAGAATACCTGCTGCAAATGAGCAGCCCGATTTTTTGGTGGGCAGCCCTTCAAAACCGTCAACGGAATGGATATATGAAAGCGGCTGCAGGAATTACTTTTGCGGCGCATGGGCTTTTTGCCCTTGGCGCATTTCCCCGTCCCGGCCATTTCATAGAAATGACCATGAGTATTCTTAATGTAGAGGAAGCCGGAGCTATATTATTTCTAAGTATTGCCGGCTGGCTTGACCTGCTGGTTGCGGTTTTGGTCTGGGTTCCGCGGGTTAAAATACAGGTTGCCGCACTCGCCTACATGGTGTTTTGGGGCTTTCTGACCACGGCTGCCCGATGGGTGGCACACGTTCACCTGGATCTACCCTGGTGGCCGGAATCCCTACTGGCGTGGACGCCGGAAGTCCTACTGCGGTGGCCGCATTTTTTAATACCGTTGGTATTGTGGCGTACCCTTAAACCAAATCGCTGAAGTGGAAAAAAACGGCCCGGTTCAAAGTGGTATAGAACTTTTGATAACTTTGCCTGCTGCATGCCTGTCAGGCTACTTCAAAAAAAGAGATTGGCCATTTAAAGGCGCACCGAATAGGGAAGGTTTGAAGGATAAAAATGAATCACTCTGAATGGATATTTCCGTAGTAATTCCTG
>CAYTNI010000355.1:0-3547 GCA_964439115.1 uncultured Saprospiraceae bacterium | reverse complement strand
ATATCAGGCCGGTTTTCCACACAGATATACTATATTTGTAGTTGAAATGTACGCCCCTCTGCGCATTAGAAACGATGCGGAGATGGTTGTATTTTTGCAAAACAATTACTGCATGGATTATCTGTCCCAACACATAGAAAGTATCATCTTCACGGCGGAGCAGCCCATTGCCCTTCCGGAAATCCAGCAGACCCTTGAAGAAGCTTTTGGGCTTCAATTTCATTTAAATGATCTGGAGGCCAATCTTCAGCAACTGAAAGCGCGATACCAGGGCGATTTGTACGCCTTCGAAATCGTAGAAATTGCCAGCGGATACCAATTTATGACCAAGGCAGCTTACCATGGTACCGTGGGCGCCTACCTCAAGCAGACCATGCAGCGCCGGCTTTCCCGCGCAGCCCTCGAAACCCTTTCTATCGTAGCTTACAGACAGCCGGTTTCCAAATCGGACATTGAGCGTATCAGAGGGGTGAACTGCGATTATGCCCTGCAAAAACTATTAGAAAAAGAGCTTGTTTCTATTACTGGCCGCAGTGATGGTCCGGGAAGGCCATTGCTCTACGGTACAGGACAAAAATTCATGGATTATTTTGGGCTGAAGAGCATTAAGGATTTGCCTCAACTCAAGGAATTCCAGGAAGCCGAACAAACGATTGGAGAACCCGAAACCTGAGCCTAAGACATGGAAACTGAAAAAATATTGGTAAACCGCGTAGCGGAAAGCGGGCTGATTACGCTGAATCTGGAGAAGTTCTTTCCGGAAGGGGAAATTGCTATTTTCGATTTGAAGGACTACCTGTTCATGGAGTTGATTCTCAAGGAGAAAGACTTCCGGGAGGCCTTGAAAAATCACGATTGGACACAATACCAGGGCAAAGTGCTGCTGACCTATTGTTCTACTGATGCCATCATTCCCACCTGGGCCTACATGCTGGTGACTGCCAATGCGGCGCCTTATGCGGCCGATATTTTTCAGGGCGACGAAGATACCTATTACCGGGCGGCATTCCTGCGTGCCCTTGCGGCAATTGATGCCACGCAGTACGAGCAGCAGCGCATCGTGATTAAGGGTTGCAGCGACAAACCGGTACCACCAGCCGCCTACGTAGAGCTGACGCGCAAGCTCCATCCTTATGCTCAGAGTATTATGTTTGGGGAGCCCTGTTCCACGGTGCCGGTCTTTAAACGTCCCCGCAAGATAGAAGGCAATTCCTGATCATGCATCACGTCAGCTTTCCGACTTCCAAAACGGCGCGCTACTATCAGCTCGGCGATTCCGGGGAGGAAGTGCGCACGTGTTGGCTTGCGCTCCATGGTTACGCACAATTGGCTTCCCGCTTTATCCGGCGCTTTGATGTCATATCAGACCCCCAGACTACCGTTGTAACCCCTGAAGCGCTTTCCGTTTTCTATACCAATGCCGATGGAACCCAGACCGGTGCCACCTGGATGACCCGGGAACATCGGATGGATGATATTGCGGACAATATGGCCTATCTCGACGATGTGCACCGTCGCGCTGTTAGCCCGCTTCATCCCCAGTGCCGGCTCGTTGCGCTAGCTTTTTCCCAGGGATGTGCTACCCTGATGCGCTGGGTACTTCATGCACGGCCGCCTCTCCATGCGCTTGTGCTTTACGCGGGTAATATCCCGGAAGATCTGCCCTACGAAACACACCGGGATTATCTGCGCAGTTTCCCCACCTTGGTAGTGTATGGTACGGATGACCAATATTTACAAAGCGACCGCCTCCCCCATTTTCAGCAAGTCCTGGAGCATGCAGGACTGGATATCCGTTATTATGTATTTGAGGGTGGGCACACTATTCAGCGCGAAGTATTGGCTCATATCAAATCTCTGATTCAATAATTACACCTTGAAAGCGGCGTTTTCTGTACAGATGGAAGCTATACTCGGCCAGGAATGGCCGGCATTTGCGCAGGCCTTGAGCAAGCCTCCACCGCTGAGCATTCGGGTGAATCCGTACAAATGGGAAGGGCCAGCAACTCACGATGGTCTGGTACCCTGGTGCAAAAATGGCTATTTCCTGGCACAACGTCCTGTATTCACCCTTGACCCACGCTGGCACGCCGGCGCCTATTACGTTCAGGAAGCCTCATCCATGCTGCTTGCAGAAGCGTTGGCACAAACCGCAGACCTGGAACGACCGCTTATAGCTCTGGACCTTTCCGCAGCTCCCGGGGGAAAATCCACGCTCATGGCCGCTATGTTGAGCTCGGATAGTTTTTTACTGGCCAATGAAGTAATACGGAGCCGGTATCACATTCTCCGTCAAAACCTGGTGCGCTGGGGCTTGCCGAATGTGGCCATCAGCAACCACGACCCGGCAGATTTTGCCCCTTTATCCGGTTTCTTTGACCTTATTCTGGTAGATGCGCCCTGCTCCGGTGAGGGTCTTTTCAGAAAAGACCCGGGAGCGATGGAGGAATGGTCGCCGGAGCAGGTGACATTTTGTGCAGCGCGCCAACGGCGGATTTTGGCCGACGCCGTGCACCTTCTGGCTCCGGGTGGGGTATTGATATACAGCACATGCACCTATAACCATGCAGAAAACAGTGCCAATGCAGAATGGCTCCTGAGTCAGGCTGGGCTGGAGTATATTTCGCTATCCTTACCGGCAAGCTACGGGGTACAGGAAATGCCCTTTGGGTATCAGTGTTTTCCGCATAGAGTACGCGGGGAGGGCTTTTTTTTGGCCTGTTTCCGAAAGCCAGGCCGCGTCGCTACCCGGCAAGGGAGTCCTATTCACAAGGCCCGGACTTCCCGATATGCAGATATTACAGCCCCTTGGTTTCGGGATCCTTCGGGGTTTACTTTCCTGGAAAAGGACCATGGTCAGATTTATGCTATTGCTGCGCGGATTGCGCATTTTTATTTTGAAATTTCCCAGGTACTTCGCAGGATTGAGCCGGTATTGGAAACTGGCACGATCAAGCAGGGAGCACTTATTCCGGCACATGCCCTTGCCCTCAGTACCAAGCTGAATACAGATATTCCTACCGTTGCGATGGATACGGAACAAGCCATAAGGTACTTGAGAAAAGAGGACCCCCTGCTCGATGCCGTGCCAAGGGGTTGGATGATTGCCACCTGGGAAGGGCACCCGCTGGGCTGGGTAAAGGGCCTGGGCAACCGGGTTAATAACTATTTTCCCAAGGAATGGAGGATACTCTCCCGCGAATTTTTACATGACCGGACAGACAAGGCTGGTGAGGTTTCCCCATGAAAACCCAGGTCAATTACACAAAAAGCTCGTAGTTTTACCCGGTAATCATTAGCCATGGAAATTCCCTGCTGGTACATTCAGGCCGACACCGGTGGTACGTTTACCGATTGTATTGCCGTGAGTCCGGAAGGTAAAAACCTCAGAATCAAAGTACTGAGCAACAGTACTTTGAGAGGTGTAATTACCCAAAAAACCGGACCTGGCCGATATCGTTTTCAACATCAGTGGCCCTGGGTGGAAGGTATTTTTAAAGGCTATAGGTTCAGCCTGCTGGAACATACCGATATACAGACTTTGGTG
>CAYTNI010000354.1:0-3549 GCA_964439115.1 uncultured Saprospiraceae bacterium | reverse complement strand
CAGCTTGTTCTTCCGCAGGGAAACTGTACTTTTTTTCGTTGGTAGATTTCCGGAGGTATCATTGAGTTTTTTCGCTGTAGTGGTGTGGGTATGCTCAGCGTCTATTTCTGCGGGAACTTGCTTTTCCACAATAGCGGGAGTGGATTCCTCTGCGGGAATTTCCTGTACCACGGGCGGCTTAACCAGGAAATACAGAAGAACCGCCACAGTAATGACACTTGCTACGGGAATCAGCCATTTCCAAAAGAGCCAGTTCCCCCTGGGGGGAGCTGCTTCACTACCGATTTTATTCCAGAGATCATCCGAAGGACTATCCCAATCGGAGGGTGAACCGGACTCCCATTCCCTTAGTGTCTGTCTTATGCGGTTTTCCATTGGATCAGCATCATTCCAGTACAGGTTTCCCATATCTTTTCCTTTCAGTTAACGGATGTTTTTTCTAAGCGTTGACGCAGGTACGCTTTGGCTTTAAATAATTGTGACTTGGATGTACTCTCGGAGATGCCAAGTATTTCCGCAATTTCCTTGTGAGAAAGCTCTTCCATGACAAACAGGTTGAACACGGTGCGATACCCTTCGGGCAACTGCTGCAACAATTGTACAATATGCCTGGCGGTCCAGTCTTCCTCCGGAAAGGTGGGTGGAACCGAAATGTCCGGGATTTGCTCTTCAGCAACCAGGGTACCCGCTTTGATGCGCTTGCGCAGTTGTTGAAGCGCAGTGCGCAAGACCACCTGGCGTATCCAGCCGCCCAAAGCTCCCTCTCCGCGGAATTGCTGCAAATCCGTAAAAACCCGGATAAAGCCTTCCTGGAGCATATCTTCAGCTTCTACCCTGTTTCCGGCATAACGCAGACACAGGCGATACATCGGTAATTTGTATCGCTCATAAAGTTGCCGCTGAGCCTCAGGCTTTTGCTTGATGCAATCGGCTACCAATAGAGCATCCTTTTCGTCCACGACCAGGCGAATTATCTATTAATTGGTGCAAAACAACCGATGATGGTTGCCTGGAGGGCCAATTTATTTTACCACCAATCCGTTTCCTGTATGTGCTGGCGGGCTGATGAATGATAACCTGCCACTAGCGTCTTCGGCCATTAGTATCATACCCTGGCTGATAATGCCCCGGAGTTTTCGGGGTGCTAAATTGGCCACAAGGACTACTTTTTGGCCAATGACCTCTTCCGGTTTGAAATGCAGCGCGATGCCGCTTACCACGGTGCGCTGTTCGTATCCAAGATCTACAAGGAGTTTCAATAATTTGTCGGCGCCGGCTACAGGTTCTGCCTCCAGAATGGTTCCGGTTCGCAGGTCAAGTTTTGCAAAATCTTCATAGTTGATTTCTGGCGACTGGCTCGGTGGCACAGGGGCGTCAGAAGGAGTAACTGCAGTTTCTGCTGCTGCTTTAGCAAGGTGTTGTTTTTGGCGTTCGATAATTTCCAGCCTGCTTCGGTCGTTACGATCTACAATTTTGGGGAAGAGCACTTCTGCTTGCCCCAATTTCCGGCCAGGTTCTACTAAGGGACGACCTTCCCTGAGAGCCTCTAAAGCGGTGCGCAGTACGCCATTCGAAATTGCCGGACGGTTTATCAGCCGTGCCAGACGGGGTGCGGTGAATGGTAGGAAGGGTTCCGTCATCAAACTCAGCAAATCTACCATCTGCAGGCAATTGTAAAGACATTCCCGAATCGAAGGATGCCCAGGGTCTTGCTTCCACAAGGCCCAGGGAGACACATCCTGTAAATAGGTGTTGCCAAATGAGGAAAGCTCCATGAGAAGCTGGGCAGCATTTTTAAAGTTGAAGGCCTCGATTTCGGCACCAATAGCTTCTGCCAGGCGAAGCGCTTCATCGAGTTTGGCATGGTCGGTGCCGACAGGCTCTGGCACAACGCCATTGAAATACTTGTGAGAGAGTACGATAACGCGGTTGACAAAATTCCCCAGGTTGTCAGCGAGCTCCTTATCATGAAAATCTGTGAAAAGATCCCACTTGAAATCTGCATCACCGGTTTCGGGCATGCCGCGGGTCAGCGTCCAGCGCAGGGCATCCTCCGCATTGGGGAAATCGCGGAAAGCCTCTAAGTATTCATGTTGTTCAAGGCCCCAGCCTCTGCTTTTGCTGAATTTCTCCCCTTCAAAGTTGAGAAATTGATTGGCCGGTACATTTACAGGGAGATTGAAATCTCCATAAGCGTACAACATGGCAGGAAAGATGATACAATGGAAAACGATATTGTCTTTTCCAATAAAATGGATGAGTTGAGTATCGGGATTTTTCCAATAATCCTCCCAGTTTTTTCCATGCTCGATTGCCCACTGTTTGGTGGCAGAAATATAGCCGATGGGAGCATCAAACCATACGTAGAGCACTTTGCCGGCAGCCTCGGGTAATGGTACGGGTATTCCCCAGTCGAGGTCTCTGGTGATTGCGCGTGGTTGCAGACCCTCGTTGAGCCAGCTTAGGCACTGCCCGATTACGGGTTTGCGCCATGTGCGCGGGTCGTGGTGCCGGGCTCCGTTCAATACTCCGGTTTCAATCCACTGCCGCAGCCATTCGCCGTGCTTTTCCAGCTTGAAGTACCAATGTTCCGTTTGCTTTAAAACCGGGGGCTTTTGGCTAAGCGTGGATATGGGGTTGAGAAGTTCCGTGGGGGAAAGGTCAGAACCACATTTTTCACATTGATCCCCGTATGCTTCGTGATGCCCGCATTTGGGGCATTCGCCCTTAATATAGCGATCTGCCAAAAACTGCCCGAAGTCTTCATCGTAGTATTGCTCTGTACTGCGCACTTCAAATTCGTCACCCTTTTTATAGAGTTGCGTAAAAAAATCCTGTGCAGTAACATGGTGCAGGGGTTCACTAGTCCGGTGGTAGTAATCAAAAGAGATTCCTAATCTGGTGAAGGTCTCTTTATTGAGTGTATGGTATTTGTCAATAATCTCACGTGGGGAAATACCCTCCTTTTTGGCGCGGATGGTGATAGCCGCACCATGTTCATCCGATCCGCATACCCATACCACATCTCTGCCCATCAGGCGAAGGTAGCGCACGAAAATATCCGCGGGGAGGTAAGCACCGGCCAGGTGGCCGAGATGAAGTGCGCCGTTGGCATAGGGCAATGCTGAAGTGACTAAGTATTTTTTATTGGACATCGGCGTGAGGTTGAAAGGGCGAAATTCCGCAGAAATACTCATATTAACAAATTGGTCTGATATCCGGTTCCTAAGCTCCGTCTGATCACAGTGATAAAAATCAGTTGGATAGATTGATAAATAACATTTTTTCCGAATGGAATTGAAGCTACATTGGGGTATAAAATAGAAACAGCCATGTGGAGGGCAGAAATTAAAAATCATGCATTCGATCGCTTTGGGGAATCTTTTCACGCGGTGGTGGATTCTTCTCATTTTTTGGGAAGGAGTGCTTTTGAAATCCCTTATCCTCAGAGGGCTCCCTTGGCGAATATGCACGAGTCTTCCAGTTCCTTTGTGTTAGAATTGGCCGTCCCTGGGTTCTCTAAAGATGAACTGGAAATCGTTCTGAAGG
>CAYTNI010000353.1:0-3565 GCA_964439115.1 uncultured Saprospiraceae bacterium | reverse complement strand
TGGCTGATGGGCATCAAGGAAAATCTGTTTATCAATTACCTTGGCACGCCCGACTCGTCGCATTATACAGAACTGGGTTATTCCCTGGACAACATCTTCAGGGTGTTCAGGGTGGAGGCTGTGATGGCTTTTCAAGATGGGCGTTATCGCGATTGGGGCCTTCGGGTGGGCATTGCCTCCAACTTAGGGTTCTTGCGTTTTGACTGATTATCGGCTGATTAGTGCTTCCTGTTGTTTTTTGTATCGCTCGTAATCGTTGGGCATGTGTAAGTTAAGCGTTACCTGCAATAAGGCATGGAGAATCTCCCTATTGTCCGGGAAGCATTGATGGGCAATTGAAAGATGTGGATAGGCACGGGATAGTTCATCCCTGGAATGGGCAAGAAATTTTTGGTAATAGTCGAGGTTTGGTGATTTCAACGCTTCCTTTTCCATTTTAGCAGCCTCATTAACCAGAATAAGGCCTACATGGTAGTGGGCTTCGCAAGCATCCGTCTGAACAGTAATGGCTTCCTGATAAACAGCGAGCGCTTCCCTGACATTCTTCTGCTCCAAAAGTTGAGCATAGGCCAACAAGAGCGTGTAATTTCGGGGCTCTTTGCGCAGGGCATCCTTGGTTCGGCGCATAGCTTCTTCTTGGAATTCCGGCAATTGAAGCAACAAATCCAATTCCAGGAAATAAAAATCCTGCTGTACCTGTTGATATTGATTTTGATATATGGCCAAATCAGAAGATTTGAGTTGGCCTGCCATTTGCCGGGCACGGCGATATTCATTCTCCAAAACCGCAGATGCTTTATGAAGAAAAGCCAATGCATTTTGCAGAGAGGCCGCGGGAGGTGCAGAATTATTTTTGTGCAAATAGTACCGATGCAGCAAAGCAAGCCTGTAATAGGCATAAGCAATTAGCAAATCTGGTGTTGGAGGTGTTTCGACTTCAAATAAACGCACAGCTTCCGATAGGAGCTGCTCTGCCTGTCGGTACACCCCCTTTTCCATAGCCAACTGTCCGAGTAAATCTGCAGTTAGATATTGCCCTGGCTGCAAACGGGCTGCCAGTTCGAAATAGCGCGACGCAGCATCCATTTCTGCTGATTTGGCCACCGGGTTTTCTGTTTTCCTCGCCCTTTCCAACCTTTCGATGCCATCCTGAATCAATAATGGATAGAGCGCCACCTTCTTACTGTTAATTCGTTGGTTTAACGCCGCGGGGTTTAACGCCAGTGCCATGAGATAATCTTCTCCAGCCTTAGCGAATGCATCTTTGAAGGCGCCGGAGGCGCCCATCAGATTGCGCAGCTCCCAATAGCTTTCTGCACGGTGGAAATGTGCTTCTGCCTTAATGGAGGGCTCAGCATTACTCTGAATAATGGCATCCATTGCCTCGATGGCGCCTGGAAAGTTGCCGTCTCTGAAAGCATTTAATCCCGGTTTTAATCGGGCAGATTGGGCGTGAAGCTGCAAGGAAATAACGAACAGGAAAAGAATCAGATTGCCATGTCGCATGAAGCGGTTTTAGACAAAGGTAAAAAAATGCCTTGGTTAGGAAGGAACCAGCAACTAGGATTTAGAGCAAAAAAAAACCTACACCCGAAGGAACTGAGTGTAGGACTATTAAACATACTATGAGAAAACTGTTACAAATGTAAGCGAATCGTTTCTTTTGCCAAAATCCCATTTACGGAACGGACGGTATTAAACCTTTTTGTCGCTAATGCGCAAGAAATCGGCAATTTAGATCGTATAAACGGTTGAAGAAGAGCAGCGTCATGGGCGGATTTCCAATATTCCAAGAATTTCATCCACATAATCCCGATGATTGGCCAGGCGAGGCACTTTATGTTGCCCTCCCAGCTTACCCTTGTGGCGAAGCCAGCGATGAAAAGTTCCGCGGGGCAGTGGCCTGATGATTAATCGCTCCAGCGCAATATCGCGGTAGCGCTTGGCCTCGTAGTCGGAGTTAAGCCTTTGAAGGTTGACATCCAACAGCGCATTGAAATAATCAAGATCGGAAGGAGGCGCTTCAAACTCGATAAGCCATTCATGCCCTCCTTTGTGATTGCCCTGAAAAAAAAGAGGCGCTACTGTGTAGTCCACTACACTGGCACCTGTAGTGGCACAGGTGGCGGCAAGCGCCATGTCTGTATTGTCCACCATTACCTCTTCGCCAAATGCATTCACAAATTGCTTGGTTCTCCCGGTCACTCGAATCCGATATGGGCGTAGAGAGGTAAACATGACGGTATCACCGGGTACATACCGCCAAAGACCAGCATTGGTGCTGATGACCAGCGCGTAATTTTTCCCTGTTTCAACAGCCTCCAAAGGAATAGCCTCCGGGGAGGTCTTGTGCCATTCCGAAGCCGGAAGGAATTCGTAATAAACCCCGTTTTGGAGCAGAAGCAACATCCCTTCCTCATTATCAGGTGTATCCTGAACGGAAAAATATCCCTCGGAGGCATTGTACACCTCCTGATATTCTACTTTTTCAGATGGAAAGAATGCCTGAAACTGGCTTTTATAAGGACTGAAGCTCACTCCTCCGTGGGCATACAGTTGAAAATCGGGCCATATTTCCAGCATATTAGCGGCACCGGTAATTTCCAGCATGCGCCTGAACAACACGATTGTCCATGTTGGAACGCCGGCAATCATCACTACATTGCGATTTTTACACCCGGCCAGTGCGAGACGCTCCAGTTTTTCCTCCCAATCTGCCAGGAGGGCTGTAGGTACATTGGGAAACAACCGGGGCCGGGCAAAAAAGGGAATATGAGAAATCATAATAGCTGATACATCGCCGAAAAAGGTGCCCGGGGCATCCTGAAAAGGCTGGATGGATCCGCCCATGATCATGGTGCTCTGTGCAAAAATCCTGGCATCAGGCCGGCGATGGTAAAACAGCGCCATGGCATCCCTGGAACCCATAATATGGCACTTGCGCAGATTGATTCTAGGTACAGGGATAAACTTACTTTTATCACTCGTGGTACCCGATGACTTAGAGAACCAGCGCACCCGCCCTGGCCAGAGTACATCCGGTGCTCCGTGCATCATGCGATGGATGTAGGGCTTAAGACGCTCATAATCCTGTATAGGAACTCTTCGGGCAAAGGATTCGGGTGTTCGGATATCCGAATATCCATGGGTACGACCCCATTCTGTGTGGCGGGCAAGCATCATCAATTCGCTCCACACCTCCCTTTGCGCATGGTGAGGGTTTTCCATGTAGCGCACTATCTGCCGATATCGCTGATGGAGGTATATCCGGAAAGCATTATTAATCCATTCGCTCATGCGCCCACCGCATTTGTGGCGAAGTTAAGTAAAAAAAGGAATTCTTACCGACAAAATCAGGTTTCGGCCCTGTTCAGGTACATTGATAAGTCGGTATCGGCTGAGCGGATTAAGATAACTTCGATTCAGCAGATTTTGCCCCTGCAGGCTCCACTGCATGCTGGTTTTCCCCAAGAAATGCTCCCAGGATACTCCGGCTTCCATAAGAAACCCAGCCGGGGTTTGGGGTTCATTCTGCGCTACCGTTGCGGCAGTCTTGGCCCAATAG
>CAYTNI010000352.1:0-3573 GCA_964439115.1 uncultured Saprospiraceae bacterium | reverse complement strand
TCCAGAGTGCGGAGCCGTCGCCGCCACTTTCCAGGCTGTAAGGGGTGCGGCGAATACGCCAGGTGGAAGCATATAAGACCCGTGGGTTGGCAGGGTCGAGTACGAGGTCAACAGCGCCGGCATCAGCATTGGCGAAGAGGATGCGCTCCCAGGTTTTGCCGCCGTCTTTGCTGCGATAGACGCCGCGCTCCTCTCCGGGTTGGAAGAGGTCGCCCAATGCGGCTACATAGACCAGGTCGGGATTTTTGGGGTGGATGCGAATGCGCGGGATGTGGCGAGTGGTGTTCAGGCCAACATTTTTCCAGGTTTTACCGGCATCCTCTGATTTCCACATACCATAGCCGAAGGAGACATTTCCGCGGACTGTCTTCTCACCGCCTCCGACGTATATGACGTTGGGGTCATACTCAGATACAGCGACTGCGCCAATTGATCCGCCAAAAAAGCCATCGGAAATATTCTCCCAGGTTTGGCCACCGTCGCGGGTGCGCCATACGCCGCCACCAGTACTTCCAAAATAAAAAAGATTGGTCTTACCTGGCACTCCGGCCACTGCGGCAGAGCGACCACCTCTGTAAGGGCCGATGGAGCGCCATTGGACGGATTGATAGAGCGATTCTTCAAACTGCAGCGTGGGCGGAGTTGCCGGCTCAGCTGTGGGCTTGCCACCTTTTTTTTGTGAAAATGCGGCATCGGTTGAAAAAAGGAAAATTCCCAATGCAATAAAGGCAATGCGGGAAAACCAAAACATCTTTCTCATGTCCTGCGAAATATTTTTGTGTGATTACCTGCGAAGGTAGTTATTCCGCGAACAATTCCGCTTAATTTACCTTATATTTGAGCTCCTGCCAATAACCAAATAATAATTATGAGTACAGAAACTGTTGAAAATCTTGACCTTATACGTCAAAGTGCACGTGATTTTGCCGTAAGGCACATTCTCCCCGACGTCATGGAATGGGATGAAACCCAGTATTTCCCTGTCGAATTGTTCCGCGAGATGGGGCAATACGGATTCATGGGCGTCCTCGTGCCAGAAACTTATGGGGGTGCCGGCCTGGGCTATCAGGAATACATCACCATCATAGAAGAAATCTCCAAGGTCTGCGGCTCCATCGGACTCTCTGTTGCTGCGCACAATTCATTGTGCACCAATCATTTAATGATGTTTGGTAACGAGGAGCAAAAGGCTAAGTACCTTCCATTGCTGGCCTCCGGTGAGTGGATTGGCGCCTGGGGACTGACCGAGCCGAACACAGGAAGCGATGCCGGCAGGATGCAATGTGTCGCCGAGCGAGACGGTGATTATTATGTCATTAATGGCGCCAAAAATTTCATCACCCATGGTAAATCGGGCCAGGTGGCCGTAGTAATTGTCCGAACAGGCGCTTTGCTCGATAGCCGGGGCATGACGGCCTTTGTCATAGAAAAGGGAACGTCGGGGTTCAGTGCAGGCAAAAAAGAGAATAAACTGGGGATGCGTGCTTCCGAGACCACCGAGTTGATTTTTGACAATTGCCGGGTTCATGAAAGTCAAATCCTAGGCAAGCCGGGTGAGGGTTTCATTCAGGCTATGAAAATACTTGATGGTGGAAGGATTTCCATTGC
This sequence comes from uncultured Saprospiraceae bacterium, assembly GCA_964439115.1. Lineage (GTDB taxonomy): Bacteria > Bacteroidota > Bacteroidia > Chitinophagales > Saprospiraceae > UBA2329. The sequence goes on along the minus strand of CAYTNI010000352.1, from coordinate 1,965 downwards.
GGCGCTTTCGCTGGGTATTGCCAAAGGCGCTTATGAGGCTTCCGTGCGCTATGCCGGAGAGCGTCAGCAGTTCGGAAAGCCCATCGCCGAATTTCAGGCCATCAGTTTCAAGTTGGCCGATATGGCTGTACAGCTTCAGGCTGCCGAATTACTCACCCGCAAGGCCGGCCATCTTAAGGATTCGGGTCAAAAAAGTACAACACTTTCCGCCATGGCTAAGTACTATGCATCCGAAGCTGCGGTCAGTATTGCCAATGAGGCCGTCCAGATTTTTGGAGGCTACGGGTATATCAAAGATTTTCCGGTAGAAAAATACTATCGCGATGCCAAGCTTTGTACCATAGGGGAGGGGACCTCTGAAATACAGAAACTGGTGATTTCCAGAGAAATCCTTCAGGAAAAGGGCTGAGAAAGTGCTTCTTGAAGCGCTGAAACGTATTTTTGGATAAAAAAATCCTTTTCCTTAGCTTTGTATTGCATCACAAACCTGGGATGCTCCAGGGCCTCGACATCTCCGAAAAGTTGGTATTCAGCGTTCAATTGCCTGAGAAATTGATAGTTTTTGCCGGTGCCGAGGCAGAAAACTTTGCGGATATGTATGCCAAACCCGATTTGTTGGCGTAGAGATTGGAGGATGAAGGGTTTCACGGCAAGGGTAAGTGCCGGGCTATCGTAGTAATTGTAATTTATTTCCCTGCCGTTTTTTCCGGGTTTTACAAATCCCAGCGGGCATACAGAATTGATATAAACCTTTTGGTAAAAGTATTCCACGCCGCCGAAAGCCTCTATCATTTCATAGATAAATACGGAGGATGGTTCGTGAAGGTGGGCGTTGATCTTCAATCCGCATTTTTCTTCCAGGCGCTTGGTGTCGGTAAAGGGAATACCCGTTGCTCCGGCTCCGAGGCGGCCGGGATTGATGCCCAGTATGAGCAATCTCGGGGCGTAGTCGCTGTAAAACTTCCTGTAAAAAGAGGAAGAAACCTCCATGACCTCAGCGCTTTCGGCAAAGGGATTCATCATGCGGATTTGATCCGGAATCGGCTGATCCCAATTCAACTTTTTATTGAAATCAATTACTTTTTCTGCAAAAGTGTGGGTTGGAGCGGCATTGTCAGTAACAGGAAATTCGGGCATGAGCTGAATTGATTTTACGGCGCTATGGAACGGGTACGGCCTTTATGACAGACTGAATAATTTGGTCGGTTGTCACCTGGTCTGCTTCTGCTTCATAGCTCAAGCCGATTCGGTGGCGCAGGATATCGGGGCAGAGTGCGATTACGTCTTCCGGCAGCACAAAATGGCGTTGATGCAGGAAGGCCCGGGCTCTTGCGGCCATGGCTAACTGAATGCTCCCACGGGGCGAGGCGCCATAGTTTAATAGGTGTTCAAGTTCCGGGATGCCGGCGTTTTTCGGATTGCGGGTGGCGCGCACCAGGTCTAGAATGTAGAGTTCAATTTTAGGATCCACATAAATTTGGTTAACTATCTTTTGAGCCTGAAGGAGGTCTGAGAGTGGTGCTATCGGAGCGTGGTTCGCCTCGGGAAGGCCCTCCAGGTGGCGTCTGATGATGCGCTGCTCTTCATCGCGATTAGGATAATCCACCAGGATTTTGAGCATAAAGCGATCGGTTTGGGCCTCCGGAAGGGGATAAGTGCCCTCATGATCTATCGGATTTTGGGTAGCCAACACCATAAAAGGCTCTTCCAGGAGGAAGGATTCCTCTCCGATGGTGACCTGACGTTCCTGCATGGCTTCCAGCAGGGCGCTCTGTACTTTTGCGGGTGCCCGATTGATTTCATCGGCAAGAATGAAGTTGGCAAAAATAGGACCTTTACGTATAGAGAATTCATGACTGGCAGGGTTATAGACCATGGCGCCAAGGATATCTGCGGGCAGAAGGTCGGGGGTAAACTGTATGCGGCTGAATTTTCCTTCCAATGCCTCGGCAAGCGTTTTTGCAG
>CAYTNI010000351.1:0-3600 GCA_964439115.1 uncultured Saprospiraceae bacterium | reverse complement strand
TGATATTCAAAATCTACCTTGTACTTCGCTGCCTTGCTGCCGGCAGTTTTCAGCGTGGTGCCAAGTGTGGAGAAAAGTACATCCCCTTTCAACAGGTGTCGCCAGGTGGATTCCTGTTCGAATGAAATAAGGTGTACCTCGAGCTTGGGATGAGCATAGCCCAGGGCGCGTCGCGTAAAGACCCTCACCAGGGAAAACCTGGAGTCATCAAGCAACTGCCGAACCAAAAAGCTGCCCGTCAAACCAGTGGCGCCAATGACATTCGCAATCATATCAAAATCCTCCCTCAATTTTAATACCGCTTTCTTTACTTTTTATCGGATTCATATCCGCGCAGTATATCAAATACCACTCGCCGTCCATGCGGGCAAAGCGACGCATCATGCCAAATTTACCGCTGCGGTGCCTGATAGTTTCCACTACTACGTCCTCGCCAAAGGTATCTAATTGCTGCTCGTAATCGCTATCCTGGAAATCAAATGCCCGATGTATGCGCCAGTTTTCCGTAGTCCATTGGTATGCGGCTTCATCAAACGTAGAGTCAGCCATTGGCGGAATGCCATCCATCGGGAAAAGGATGTGCTCCATCTGATAGACGCTGTCGCTGTGAAAACGCTGGTAAAAATCTTCAAAAGCCATAGGATGGCTCTTGTTGTCACATGCCGACAATATCGCGACACAGGCAAGGCAACATCCAATCCACCCTCGTAGGCGCATAGTTGAGTTTTTGTGTGTTCAAAAATAGACAATCTTTCCGAAAGTGCCCAAAATGCTGCTGGTTCCAACGCATTTTCTGCAGAGGCGTCCAAAAATCCTAAAACGATTTCAAATGATAATTTGTTGGAGAAACTGATAGCCACAAAAACAAGTATATGACCCATAAACCTCAACTCGATTTCCTCCTGGCGCGCGCCCTCGATGCCGCCGACATCATGCGCCGCAACTACCGGGGCAACTTCCAGGTATATATCAAGCCGGATGGCAGTAAAGTCACCGATGTGGATCTGGAAGTTTCCAGAATGTGGCAGGCATCCCTTGGCCGGGAGATGCCGGAAATTGGCCTCTATAGCGAAGAGTCTGAGGATAAGCATATTATCGCTGAAAAAGATTACTTCGTTGTGGATGAACTCGATGGTACGAGCTATTTTGTGGACGGTCAGCCCGGATTTACTCACCAATCTGCATTTTTCAGCGCTGAAAATGGCCTGATGATTGGGGTCATCGCCTACCCTTTAGATGATATCATCCTATACGCCGTACGTGGAGAAGGGGTTTTTATTTTGAAAAACGGAGCTGTTGAAAGGGTACCCGCTGCAGCGGATAAACCTCGGGAGGAGTTGGTGTTCGGTTATCCCGAGCGCTACAGGGGAGACAAATACGCCAATTTTTATGATGAATTGGGCGTTGCGCCTCATCGGATTATCCGAACAGACGCAAGGCGTACCTTCCAAATGGCCAACGGCGAATTGGATGTCAATATCTTTTTATTGCCACGCATCGAAGCATGGGACTGGGCCGGTGAAAAGGTCATCATCGAAACACTCGGCTTCAACCACAGCTATCTGAACGGAGAGCCCATACTTTTCGGCCAAAAGCCGCCCAACGGCAATGCCGGGTATTTGCTCTGCCCGCAATCGCACAAAGATTGGCTAAGTATGCCTTTTAAACAATGACCGAGGGCGCAAAAATCCATTCTTACAAAACCCAAACAATTTGGACGGGTAATCAGGGTTCTGGAACCTCACATTACCGCGCTTACAGCCGGGATCACATCATTTCCGTGCCCGGGAAACCTCCAATCATGGGGTCTTCGGATGTGGCATTCCGGGGAGCTGCTGACCGGCTGAATCCCGAGGAGTTGATGGTCAGTGCGCTCTCTTCCTGTCACATGCTTTGGTACTTACATCTCTGTGCAGAATCAGGGGTTGTCGTATTGTCTTATGAAGACCACGCCACAGGTTGGATGGAGGAGTTGCTGCATGGTGGTGGAAGGTTCACTTTAGTCAGATTGGAACCCATGGTCAGGATATCCTCACCTGATATGCTTCAAAAGGCGGAAATGCTGCATGAAAGGGCACATGAAATGTGTTTTATTGCCAATTCGGTAAATTTCGAAGTAACTTGCCTGCCTAAAATAGACGTTCCTCCTTTTTTGCCTTAAAAAATCTACACCATGCAACCCGGAGTAAAATCGTTTCTCGCCGTGGTAGCCGGCATTTTTATCGGTATGAGTATCAACATGGGTATTGTAATGATTAGCGGAAAAGTCATTCCTCCGCCTGAGGGGATTGATACCAGCACCGTGGAAGGCCTCCGGGCTGCACTTCCCTTGTTTCAGCCACGCCACTTTCTCATGCCCTTTTTGGCACATGCCCTGGGAACTTTCTTCGGAGCTTTGGTCGCCGGCTGGTTCGTTCCTGAAAGATCAGTCAGATTTGCCATGATTATCGGCGGCTGGTTCCTTATTGGTGGTATTGCCAACGTCATGATGCTTCCCGCTCCAGTATGGTTTTCCATAGTGGATTTGGCATTAGCTTATGTTCCCATGGCATTCCTTGGCGGTTGGATAGCTTCTAAAATCCGCTGGCAGTAAGGTCAATGGCGGTACCCCTTTAACCCATACCAAACCAGATAAATATAGGCCAGCAGAGGAACCACCAGCGAGTATTTCAGTCCTATCAGGCTCCAATCTGCTACCAATCCCTGAATGGGAGGCAACAAAGCGCCGCCTACAATCATCATCACGAGCAGGGCACTTCCCTGACTGGTATCTTCGCCGAGCTTTTCGATAGATAAGGTAAAAATATTGGACCACATGACCGAGTTGAAAAGCCCGATGCCAATAATCGTCCACATGGAAAAAGCGCCCGTTGTACCCATGGTGAGGAGTAGTAAGGCGATGATGACCAGAGAAAAAATGCCGATCATCTTACCGGGCTTGGATTTTCCTAAGAAAAAGGCGCCGTAGCTGAGGGCTACCATGATCAGGAAGAGGGTAATTTCGCGGAATTGAAGGAGTTGCTCCCCGGTAAACCAGTCGCGGGAGGAGGCCAAAAAAATGATGATCGTACTACCTGCAGCGGCAGCCAACATCCACAAGGCTTTGTGCGACTGCTGCTGAATACTCCCCAGTGAAATAGCTCCCATAAAGCGGCCAATCATGAGCCCTCCCCAATAAAAGGATAGGAATCGGGATGCCGTTTCCGGGGTAAAGCCCATTACTTCAGGCAGGCCGAGATAGTTGACCAGCACACTACCCACCGCCACTTCAGCACCCACGTAGCAAAAAATTGCCGCCATGCTGAACTTGAAATGCGGATATTTCTCCAGTACGTTCACCCGTACAAATTCCTGTCCCGTATTTAAGCGGGGCAGTCGGATAAAGTAAAATATCGCCGCCAAAAGCACAAAAGCGCCGGCAAGCGCGAGGTAAGGTATTTTTACGGATTCGGCACCGCGGAGGTTGCTGCCAAAAATCAAAACGCCGCCCACTACTGGTGCAATGACGTAACCCAGGGAGTTCAGTCCCTGCGCCAGGTTGAGCCTTCCCGAAGCCGTTTCCTCCGGGCCCAATATGGCCACATAGGGATTGGCCGCAAT
>CAYTNI010000350.1:0-3611 GCA_964439115.1 uncultured Saprospiraceae bacterium | reverse complement strand
TAGGAACCAGAGAAAAAAATCAATGGAAATTAACCAGTCAAATCACCCAATGGACTCACGAGACTTGGTATAAGTCCGCTACTGCTAAGCAGAACAATTTAGATTTGTATTCCTATCATCTCAAGAAAGCGGAGGAAATATTATTTCAGAACATACCGGAAGAAGTGATCGTAGTAGAATTTGTGAACGAAAACAAAACTATCCTAAGTTTCGTAAAGGACAAGGGCAAATTTGGTTTTTTCAACTACTCGGGGCATCTGACGAAACCGCAAGTGGGAGATATCCTAAAGGTTCGTTTTAACGGCCCAGGTCAGGATAGTTTTTACAAGATACTGACTGCTGAAAAAGCAGATGCTAATCTCAGTTCGGAAGCAATAAAATATTTTAATGGCCAATTAAAGATAATTCCACCACACAACTTTGGCTTCATAGAGGATATCTTTATTGAACCCAAAATAATACTGGAAAATACGCTCATTGACGGCCAAACCTTACAAGGAAGGGCAATCCTATCCTTCAACAAAAAGAAAAAAGAATGGGGTTGGAAAGCGATAGAGATCGAGTAGCAAAGTCTCTCCCGTTGTATTCTCATTAGCATGTTTCAATTCCGCACAAAATTCTCCCCCCTACCCTACCATCAGCTTGGCGGCATCTTTCCACATAAACGGCGGCATGGCCTCCTCCAATGCCCAGATAATGCTCATGGGCTTGGAGCCCTGGTAACTCTGAAAATAGGCCTTGCCAAGGAACACATAACCCATGGTGTTGCGGTACGCATCCTCATTTTGCTCCCGCACAAACAGCAGGATGTGCTTGCCATTCTCCCGTTGCCGAATGTAGGATTGCCCCTTGGGCGTGTGCGGACCGGCAGCATTCTGACTCTGCCAGTGAAACAGCGTTTCGCTGATGGCATAGTCGTCGTACATCGTGGTGGGCGAAAAATCTTCAGCGCTCTTCTTCAAATCAACAAACAACAGTTCCGTGTTCTTTTCCTTGATCTCTAAAACGCCCTCCCTAAACGGCCACTTGCGCTCAAAAGTGCTCAACCCCATCCCAGCAAGAATCTGTCCCTTTGTATATCGGGCATGCACCCTCAGCGGCTGCGGGTAGGGCAATTCAATGTCTAACTCCCGAAAATCCGAGCAATCTACTAAATAGTCCATCAGTTCCGCAATTTCTTCCACCAGCACCGGATTGCGGCCTATCGCCCGGATGCTGGCCTCCAAATTGTCAAAACCGCCGGCATCCTGCCAGACATCATAGTGCAACATCAATAACATCTGCCGCTCGCGTTCCCCAAATTCCGATATCCTGATGTCAAAACCGCGATGCGCCAATCGCCCGATGAAGGCAAAATATGCCGGTGCATTGCCCGCCAACCATTTGTTTTCAACGGCCTTCCTGATCACTTCCTCGTTCGTCGTGTCAAAATCCGCTGCCTTGCCGGCCTTCTGACACAAGCGCTTCCATGTTCCCCGACGGTACAGGTTCTGCATCGAAATGCCGGTATGCTCCAAAAAATTGCTCAGATTGAACGCCAGATGGGTCTCGTGCTCAAATTGCTGTATCCGCTGAATGAGCTTTACCACCGTCAAAGCAGTGGCCGTACGTATATTGTTGAGGATGATCTCCGCCGCCTTTTTCTCCAGCACAATGGAACAGCCCAAGGGGAGATGCGGGAAATTGTCTTCCAACTCCTTGGCTACCGTGGTGGCGGTTTTGCCAATCAATGCGCGAAATTTGTGCTCAAACCGGTACTCCGGCCTCGAATTTCCCACAAAATCGAGCACGGTCAGGCATTCCTTGTCCTCGGCAAGCCGCAAGCCGCGACCGAGCTGCTGCAGGAAAATGGTCAGACTTTCCGTAGGGCGCAAAAATAAAACGGTGTCCACCTCCGGAATGTCCACGCCCTCGTTGTAGATGTCCACCACAAATAAATAGTTGATGACCTTGTCACGCAGCCGCTGCTGTACTTCCTCGCGGTGCTGGTTGCCATGGTCGCCCGTGAGATAATCCGCCTGCAATCCGACCAGTAGGAATTTTTCAGCCATGTACCGGGCGTGCTCCTTGCTCACGCAAAAGCCGAGCGCCCTGACTCCATGCGGGTCCTTAGTGTATTTCGTCAACGCCTTGATGATGTCCCCTACCCTGCGGTCGTTGGAGGTATAAATTGCCGACAACTCGCTCGGTATGTAGCGCCCTTTTTGCCAGCTTGCTTTGGATAGGTCCACACTGTCGGAAATGCCGAAATACTGAAAGGGACAAAGCAATTTTCGGTTCAAGGCCTCGGGTAGCCGGATTTCCGCTGCAATCCGTTGGTGGAAATCCTCCAGGATATTCCCGCCGTCCTGGCGCTCCGGGGTGGCGGTCAAGCCCAGCAGGATGTTGGGCCGGAAATACTGGATGATACCCCGGTAACTTTCTGCCGTGAGGTGATGACATTCGTCCACCACGACATATTGATAATATTCCGCAGAAAGCGGCAGATTGGACAATTGATTGTTAAGGGTTTGTACCGAAACGAAAACGTGTTCGTAAGAAGTGGGCCGCATGCCATCCACCCACAACTCGCCAAAGTTGTGGTCGCGCAGGATTCCCCGGAAAGTGGCCATGGCCTGTTGCAGGATTTCCTTGCGGTGGGCCAAAAAAAGCAACCTGGCAGATGGGTTATTCTTCCTAAACTCCTTGAAATCAAAGGCGCAAATGACGGTTTTGCCGGTGCCCGTGGCGGCTACAATCAGGTTTCTGAATCGTTGATGGACGCTGCGCTCCACCTCCAATTTTTCCAGAATTTCCTTTTGAAAGGGATAAGGCCGAATGTCGAAAATCCCGAAATTCAAGGCTGTAGAATGCCCCGCTTGCAACGGCTTCAGGGCATCCATCAAACGCTGGCGGTGCTGGGCATCGTCGTAGATTTCAAAATCCTCGCTTTGCCAGTATGAATCAAAAGTCTTTTGGAATTTGTCAATGATGTGGCTTACTTCCCGGGTGGTGATTTTGAGGTTCCACTCCAGGCCGTCCGTCAATGCGGAGCGGGAGAAATTGGACGAACCGATGTAGCCGGTATGGAAACCGGTATTTCTTTTGAATAAATACGCTTTCGCGTGAAGCCGCTCCGAACCGGTATTGTAGGAAATTTTCACCTGGGTGTTGGGCAGGCTGGCCAATAGCTGTATGGCCCGGTAATCTGAAGCGCCCATGTAGGTGGTGGTGATGACCCTTAGACGCCCTCCCTTGCGGGTGAATTCCACCAGGTCGGGCTCCAGGATGATGACGCCCTTGAATTTGATGAACGACACCAGCAGGTCAATTTCATCGGAGGAGCGAATTTCCTTCTTCAGTTCGCTTTCGAGGGAGAGCCCCACATTGCCTCCGGTGAAGAGTTCGCTGTGGGTAAGCCGCGTGTAGGGGGTAATATGCTTCAGGTGGAGATTAATATCTGTAAAATGCTGATCTACTTTGGAGAATACGGCCTTTAAGATGGCCCCTTCTGCGGCAATGAGGTCATTTTCCAGGTCTTTTTGTTGAAGCTCTTTTATGAGCAACAGGATGATCTTATTGGCAATTTCAATCTGCAGATCAATTTGATTTTTATCCTTGATGCTTAGCAG
>CAYTNI010000349.1:0-3638 GCA_964439115.1 uncultured Saprospiraceae bacterium | reverse complement strand
CCATAGTGAAGCAGGTCAAAACAACCATTGGTAAAAACTACCTTATGCCCTTGGTTTTTCCGGGTAAGTACCGTTTGTTCGGCCTGAGGCCAGGATTGAATTTTGCCCTGAATATGCTGAAATGCGCTCATAGGATTTTATGATATCTGTTCAGCCATTTCAGGATGATAATTGCGGTTCAGAATGGGCAACAGTAATAAACTGACCAGGCCAAAGACGATATTGGTGGCGATATTTACTGCAAAGAAGGAAATATTAGCCCAGGAAAAACCGTCATCTCCCGAAACTCCATAAATCCCTAATGCCTGTTGTGCCATGAAATGGAAGGTACCCATCCCGCCGGGAGAAGGAACGACAACCCCCCAGGAACCGAAAACGAAAACCGTCAGTCCGGATCGCCATGACAAATCGGCAGTAGGCTGGAATGCTTCAAAACAGAACAGGGTCATTACAAAAAACATGACCCAGATATTTGCAGAGAGGGCTAAAAAAAGCCCAGGGCGCTTCAAACTGCGCACCGTATTAATACCCTGCCAAAAACCCACCGCCATATCCCGAATTCGGAGGAATAACTTATTCTGCCGAAGCCGGTGACGCAGGAAATAAGTGGCCAGTACCAAGATAGATACTCCAATCAGTGCCACAAAAGCAAATTCTCCGGCCTTTTCAGCGGAAAACTCGAACTGGGCTTCCCGCGCAAAAAAATCCACGATGGGACCACCCTCCAAAAATATGGCTATGAAGGTAATGATAACGATACACAATACATCCATCAAACGATCTACCACCACGGCGCCCATGATTTTTTCTACTGGAATGCGCTCGTACTGCGCCAGCGAAGCGGCACGCACCACTTCACCCATACGGGGAAGCCCAAGGTTGGCAAAATAACCGAGGGTGGTGGTCAGGAAAGTATTGGAAAGTTTGGGCCTTGCGCCTAATGGGTTTAGCAGCATGTTGAGGCGGATTGCCCGGCTGAGGGTGCTCAGCAGATAAGCTCCGAACACCAGGAGCATCCACCAGTAATTGACCTTGCCGAAATCGGTGAGTACCTTATTGGCAAGACTGCAATCCTCGGCAGCGATTCCTTTCACTGCGCAATCAGCCTGAAAGGCTGCATTCTGACCTCTGTAAACCAGATAGAGGATGGCCAACCCAATCCCGAGGAAGAACAAAAATTTTAAGAAGGCGATAATTTGATTTCTATACATGGCATTGGGCATTAACCACAAAGCAACTAAACAAGAGCAGTTGTCAATCAGTTGCCCGGGCGATGGAGATTCACCACGAATCCATTGATTTTGTGGCGTGATTTAAGGGTGGCCTGGTACTGTCGGGCCTGGCCTTCCGAGTAGAATGGGCCAAGAATCAGCTTATACGAGGTTGACTGGCCATCCTCTTTTTCTACACTGAGGAGGATATTGTCAAAATTTTTGGCCTGCAGCTTGGCAATTTCCTCAAAAATATATTCCGGATTGTACACGCTGCTTATCTGAACGCCCCAACTCTGAGCGTCGTGACTGCGCAGGGTAATATGATAGATACCTTGTTTTTGTGCATCATTGCGCACCAACTTAGCCTTTGGGGTGTCTGATGCCTGTTTGGCTGCCGCCACGGGCGCAGGTTTTTGTACGGTTGGTACAGCTTCCGAAGCGGCTGGTGGTGTGGCCGGTACAGGGCTTACGGGCGTGGGGGCATCAGTTTTGGTCTGTGTATCCGGACGCTTGATCAATTCTACGCGCACCAGGGTTTCGTCACCGCTTTTGATGCCGAGCAGCTCGCCGGCTCGGTGGGAGAGTTCGATAATCCTCCCCTTGATGAAAGGCCCTTCATCGATGACGCGAACGGTGACGCTGCGTTTGTTATCCAGATTAGTCACTTTGAGGAGTGCTCCAAATGGGTGGAGGTTGTGGGCACAGGTGAGTTCGCGCTGGTCGTAGCGCACCCCATATCTGGTTTCCTGCCCATTGAAGGCATCTTTAAAGACGGAGGCCATCCCTTCTTGTGTCTGTTGGGCAAATGCCAGGCAGGCAGGTGAAAAAAAAGCTAACAGAAGTATGCGTACAAGCATGGCAAAAGGGATTTGTTGGGTTAAAAAAGGAAATATTGAAAAGCTTGGAGAATGCCGAGGGCTATGAGAATGCCCCCTGTGATTTTGTCGGTCCATTGCTGAAGCAGTACGGTTCGGCTATTGATGACATTGCTCAGCATCCCAAATAAGGCAAGAGCACCAAATTTTCCTGCCATGACCCCCGTGAGAAAAAGTGCGAGCCCTGTGGCGGGAACGGAGGCATCAATTTCGAACCACTGTGCTGACTGCAAATATGCGAGTACCAGAATCCAGTAAGGGATACCCTGGGGATTCATCAGTGCAATAAAAAAACCCTGCAAGAAGTATTTGCCGTGTCCCTTACCGGCAGCAGTGTCGGTCGTAGTATGACTTCGGCGGAGAAAAGAAATGCCCAGGGCTACAAAAAATACGAGAATGACAAGGTGTATCCAGGGATATCGCTTGAGGAAAACAGGGTACAACTCCCCGAAATAGAGTGCGATATAGGCGTGGACACCTTCGATGAGCGTGGCAGCCGCTGAGAACCAAAGGCCGGCCCGAAGATTATGCCGCACAGTAGTATCCACCACACAGAGGTTGATGGGACTAAAGGAAAGAGATCCGGCAAAGCCAATACTGAGCGGAATGAGCAGGTAGTTTTCGGGCGGGATTGTCATAAGCGCTTATTAAGCTTTGCAAATATCGACCAATTATAGAACTTAGAGGTTGTTTTTGTGATGAACTTATCCCTTAGTATTTTTGTAGTTGTGTTTTTAACTTTTATTATGAGCAAACACGGGAAAGTACTGGTGGCCATGAGTGGTGGCATTGACAGCACGGTCACGGCCATGATGCTTCACCAGGAGGGTTATGAGGTGATTGGTATCACGATGAAGACCTGGGATTACGCCAACTCGGGTGGGAGCCGCAAGGAAACCGGCTGTTGCAGTCTGGATTCCATCAACGATGCGCGTCAGGTAGCGGTAACCATGGGCTTTCACCATTTTATTGTGGACATCCGCGAGGAGTTTGGGGATTATGTTATTGACAATTTTGTGGACGAATACCTTGCTGGCCGCACGCCCAACCCTTGCGTATTGTGCAATACACACATTAAGTGGAACGCACTGCTCAAACGCGCTGATGCCCTTGACTGCGGCTTTATCGCAACAGGGCACTACGCACTCATTCGGGAGGAAGGCGGCAGGAGGTTTATTTCCAAAGCGGCAGATGAAAACAAGGATCAATCCTATGTACTTTGGGGGCTTAGCCAGGAATGTCTTCAGCGAAGCCGATTCCCACTTGGGGGATACACCAAGCCGGAAGTGCGCAAGATGGCCGCGGATATGGGCTTTATGGAGCTTTCAAAAAAGGCCGAGAGCTATGAGATTTGCTTTGTACCCGACAACGACTACCGCGGATTTTTGAAGCGAAAGGTAGAGGGATTGGAGGAACGCGTAGCCGGCGGTGAGTTCGTGGATAGCAGCGGAAAAGTTTTGGGGCATCACCAGGGGTATCCCTTTTACACCATCGGTCAGCGCAAGGGCTTAGGTATGGCCTTTGGCGAACCCATGTTTGTTACGGAAAT
>CAYTNI010000348.1:0-3639 GCA_964439115.1 uncultured Saprospiraceae bacterium | reverse complement strand
ACAACGCGATCTCGCCGCCAAAATAGCTTCCTGGGGCGCAGACCTCATCATCGGTGCGCACCCCCATGTCGTTCAACCAGTAAGAGAGGTTTCTGACCCGGAAAACCAACGCAAAGTGTGGACGGCCTACTCCCTCGGTAATTTTATCTCTGGTCAGCGGCGCCCCGAAACTGATGGAGGGATGATCCTCGAAGTGTGGCTCGAAAAAGATCCGGATTCCGGTATCACCCGACTTGCCGATTTACAATATATTTCTACCTGGGTTTGGATTGAGACGACCCGTTCCGGAAAAAAGATTTTTCGCATTCTCCCCGCATCCGCATTTGAAGGCAAAACGCCCGGCATTGATTTTCCGGAATACGCCCAGAATGCCTTGAGAAAACATGCTGCCAATCTGCGCAAGCGACTTACCATACGAGAACGCTTAGTATCGTTCTCTGATCTCAAGTCTTCAGTAATAGAGCCCTCCAGATAAGGAGCGATACCCTCAATACAACATCATATCAAATCGCCTGCGATAGGTTTTTGTAAGCGGATGCGATGGGCCGAGCATTCGAAAAACAGCAATGCAGGCTTTTCTTGGAAGGTCATCTTCAAAGGATTTATCGAGCATAACCGCCTCAATCAATGCCTGAATGACAGGCTCTATTTGACCTGCAGCCGCGTATTTACCTGCAGCAGCAACTGTACGGGCAACAGGGGAGTCCCCACCCTGAAACTGTGCAAGCCGCGCAAGCACCCTGACATCTTCCGCAGTCTCAAAGTCTGGATGACCAAGCACGATACCCTCCACCCATTTTACAGATTGTAAAGGGTTGCTGAACACTTCATGTCTTGCTAATGCCAAGCGGGCTTCCTCCAGCTCCGGGTGAGCACCTGTAAATTCAATAAGTTCATCATGTGCTCCGGCATCACCTGCCTGCAATCGCTCCAGAATCTGTTGCAGCCTGATTTTCCGATCGTTCGGGAGATGCTCGTCAAGCCAATTCAGGATGGCTTGCCGCGACAAAGCCCCTACAAACTCTGCCGCTACTTTACCTTTAACAAACAACTTAACATTAGGGATACTCATTACCTGATACTGGGCAGCGATGTCCTGTGCTTCATCGGAATTTATTTTGACTAGTTCCCAACGATCTACCTGGGAAATGGCCAGTTCTTCCAATACAGGTCCCAACATACGACAAGGGCCACACCACGGCGCCCAAAAATCTACGAGTACTGGCTTTTCAAAGCTCTTTTCAATAACTGATTGTTGAAAATTTTGAATATCCATGATTGATAATGTGTTTTCCATGCAACCTCCTGAGAAAAAACTTGTCTTTCAGAAGTCATATCCTCGCAGAGGTTGCGCCTCGAGGTTAATCTCCATAACTTTACAACAGTTGTAGAGATTTGGTTGATGGTTTCACCTTGAAAATTAAATTTATGAGAATCGTTGCTTTATCCTTCATTTTCTTCGTATTCAGCCTTTCAATTTGGGGACAACGCCATCAGACGCTCTTTGGCGACCGCAACATAGTTGGTGCATTTGGTGCGCCCATTGTGGAAATGAGTACCATCAACGGACAATCTTTGTCTGATGTAGGAGGTGGCGGCGCTTTAATTTTTGAGGACTTTTTCCTGGGAGGCTATGGTTTGGGCAACGATTTCGCCAATGTGGAAATTGGAGGCGCATTTTATGACATACGTTTCAGGCATAGCGGCTTCTGGATAGGTTATGCGCCATCGGCACACAAAGTGGTTCATTTTTATGGAAGTGCCCGTATAGGATGGGGTAAAACTGATCTCCGGCAAGAGCGGGAAGTATTTTTTTCCGACCGCGTTTTCGTAGCTACCCCTGAAATTGGCCTTGAGCTAAATGTATTCAGTTTTTTAAAAATTGCCGCTACCGGAGGGTATCGCTGGGTTAATGGTGTGGAAAATCTCTCAGGAAGTTTGGACAATGATGATTTCCGTAGTGCTATTGGTACTATTCACTTCCGCATAGGAGGTTTTTAATGCCTGACTCTAATCGAGGGTAAAACTGTAATAATAAGTCTCTTCATACCCTTCGTAGTTTCCTTCCAACAGTACTTTGCCTTTTGATTCAAAAACCGCAACGGCCAGTTCCTCTGTGGAGTAAACACTTTTCCCATTTGCCCTGGAGATGATAAAACCAGGTTCCATATTGGTGCGGTCAATTTTTGAGTTCTGGTAGATACTTATTACTTTGAGGCCATCGAACCCCAGGTTTTTTTTCTCATCCCTGCTGAGCCTTCGTACTTCGAGGCCAAGGTCCCTCAGTTGGGAGGTTACATCAGCTCGCACGAGCTCTGTGTCGTTGGTTTTATTTTTCAGTATCACATCTGATCTACGAATGCGTCCATTTCGGTAGAACTCAATTTTGATGCGCTGTCCGGGATGCAGACGGCCAATTTGCTCCTGCATCTCAGCCATGGAGCGGGTTTTGATGCCATTGATGCGCACTATGACATCATCCTTTCGCATACCTGCATCGTCGGCTCCGCCGCCTGGAGAAACCCTCGTTATCCACACCCCCTCTACAGAAGGCAAGCCCAGTTTCGCTGCTCTGTCACTGTTGAGATTTTCAATAAATACCCCGAGCAGGCCCCTTTGAACTGTGCCGAAATCCCGAAGGTCGCGGAGTACCTTTTTCACGAGGTTTGCCGGAACAGCAAAAGAATACCCTTCATATCTTCCCGATCTCGTGATGATGGCGGTGTTGATACCTACCAGTTCCCCGATTGCATTAACCAGTGCGCCGCCGGAGTTACCCGGATTCACGGCAGCATCAGTCTGGATAAAAGATTCGATTCGGTCCTGGCCCTCCAGGATATCTATACTTCTGCCTTTTGCACTGACGATTCCGGCGGTTACTGTGGATTCCAGGTTGAAAGGATTGCCTACCGCCAATACCCATTCTCCGACGCGGATGGAGTCAGAATTTCCAAATGCTATATGCGGTAACCCTTTGGCACCAATTCGAAGGAGCGCAATGTCGGTGGAAGGGTCAACACCGACCAATTCTGCATCAAAGTCTCTTTTGTCATAAAGCGTGACTTTTATGCTTTCTGCATCCTCAATCACATGACCGTTGGTGGCGATATATCCATCGGCGCTGATAATCACTCCTGAGCCTGTAGATGCCTCTGTCGCGTTTCCCCAGAAGTGAAACCCTCTGCCTTTTTGAGCAATTCGGATATTGACCACTGCGGGAGTTGCACGGGCTGCGGCAGCAACAAATTCGTTTGGAGCCACAGCAAAAATCTGTTTTTTCGCATTGTCTGATAGGGGATCCTCAGAAAGAGCGGTGTATTGTATGGGAGCCCTTTCGCCATTATGGAGCTCAGAAGAAGGCTGCCACATGCGCACCAGGAGGCCTCCCAAGACGGAACTTATCAAATAAGAGAGGGCTAGCAATGCATATTTCTTCATGAACAATGGTCATTTCGAGAGTTCTATGGAAGAGCTACAAATATCTCTCGGTGAATATACGCTAGCGATGAAAAGGACTTATTTAGATGCTGACAAACAGTTGACATCATCTGACGAGCTTGATATCGAGAAGAAATCAAAGGACTTGATTGGCCCAAAGATTAGAATACGTGTCGTCCAAATTTCCGTATTCAGTCTTGT
>CAYTNI010000347.1:0-3646 GCA_964439115.1 uncultured Saprospiraceae bacterium | reverse complement strand
CTGCGCGCAACTCCCGTCCTGGCGGACAATAGGACGGCCGAAAAACAGAGCGACCGGCAAGAGGAAACCATTGCCAAAGCAAACGAGTATCTCGCGCGCTTCCCTGCCGGAGTCAATACACGCGAAGCTACCCAAATCCGGGAAGCCGCTCAAAGAAAATTAAAACAATTAGAAAATGTCGGATATCAAAGCAAAAGCGCACGGCCTGGAACCTAGCGTCGGCCCACGCAACGTCGGGGAACTGGTCAAAAATACAGGTAATGTCTATGAGGCACTCGCCATCATTGCCAAGCGCGCACGTCAACTCAATACCGAGCTGAAGTACGAACTTCACCAAAAACTGGAAGAGTTCGCCGTAGTATCGGATACCATTGAGGAAATCAATGAAAACAAGGAGCAGATTGAAATTTCCAAATTTTATGAAAAGCTCCCCAACCCGGCACTTATCGCTACGGAAGAGTTCACCCGTGGCGAACTTGCCTATCGCCAGGTAGAACGCAAAACCAAATCCTGATTCCGGGCTGCACGACGCTACCGCCTATGGGTAATTTACCTGGCAAAAAAATCATCCTGGGTGTTACCGGCAGCATCGCAGCCTATAAAACAGCCGAACTCACCCGCCTGTTGGTCAAGGCAGGCGCGGAAGTTCAGGTGTTGATGACGGATGCTGCCTGCCAGTTTATTACCCCGCTGACCCTCGCCACCCTCTCTAAAAAATCCGTTTGGCACAGCGTGGCTGACGAAGCCCACTGGAATAACCACGTGGAGCTTGGCCTCTGGGCCGATGCGATGGTGGTTGCGCCTCTCACCGCCACCACGCTCTCCAAATTGGCACATGGCAACGCCGACAATATCATCAGCGCCGTGTATCTCTCCGCCCGGTGCCCGGTGTTTTTTGCTCCCGCCATGGATCTCGACATGTGGAAGCATCCTGCCGTAAGATACAATGTAGAGCGCCTCCAAGCACATGGCAACTACCTCATCCCTGTAGGATATGGCGAACTGGCGAGCGGCCTCGTAGGGGAAGGCCGAATGGCAGAACCCGCAGAGATTCTTCAACACCTCGACCGCTACTTTTCCTCACAGTCGGATTTACAGGGCAAATCTATACTGGTAACTGCAGGACCAACCTACGAAGCCATTGACCCTGTGCGGTTCATTGGCAACCGTTCCTCCGGGCTCATGGGTGTGGCCATTGCAGAAGCCGCCGCCCGCCGCGGCGCTGAGGTCCAACTGGTGCTAGGCCCGTCGAGATTCAACCCTTTACACCCCAACATTCAAACACGGCGCGTGGAATCCGCACGAGAAATGTACAACGCCGCACTCGAAATATTCCCTCAGATGGATGCTGCCATCCTCGCGGCCGCAGTGGCAGACTACCGCCCGGAACACACCGCCGAGGAAAAAATCAAAAAATCCGGTGAGGCCATGACCATTCAACTGGTCAAAAATCCCGACATCGCCGCCAGCCTCGGTGCCAACAAACGTCAGGGGCAAATCGTGGCAGGGTTCGCACTCGAAACTCAAAATGCCCTCGATAACGCCCTGGAAAAATTACACCGCAAAAACCTGGATTTTATCGTCGTAAACTCGCTCCGAACGCAGGGCGCAGGGTTTAACGTGGCAACCAACCAGGTTAGCCTGTTGTTTCCAGACAATAAAGCTCAGCATTTCGAGTTAAAATCCAAAGAAGCCGTCGCGGATGATATCCTCGATGCCTTGAAGGATTTATGGCTCTCATCCCACAAAAGCAATTAGCTATGCGCAACGCCTTACTGACTTTTTGCCTCGCGGTTGGCCTCCTCGTTCAGGCCCAGGCTCAGGAGTTGAATTTTTCTGTCAAAATTAATACGCAGCGCCTTCAAACTGTAGATCCGCGCGTGTTTGAGACCTTAGAGAAGACCATCTTCGACTTTTTAAACAACAACAAGTTTACAGACCACTTCTACGACACCAAGGAACGCATCAACTGCAACCTGCAACTCACCATTCAACAGGAACTCTCCCCTACCCGCTTCAAGGCGGACTTGGCCATTCAGGCCTCCCGCCCGGTTTACGGAAGCAACTATGAAACTACCCTCATCAACCATCAAGACCGGGACGTCACCTTCGACTACGAGCAGTTTCAACCCCTGATATTCACCAAAAACGCCTACAACGACAATCTTTCGGCTGTCCTCTCCTTTTATGCTTATATTATTCTCGGCTTGGATTACGATTCCTTCTCAGCGTTGGGTGGTGACCCTTATCTCAAAATCGCACAAGACATTCTCAATAATATTCCCAGCGGAGCGGCCGCTGCCAACCCTGGCTGGCGTTCGCTCGACGGAAGCCGCAACCGCTACTGGATGATTGAAAACCTGCTTTCGCCAAGGGTGCGCAATTTCCGTCTGGCCATGTACGATTACCACCGCAACGGGCTTGACGTCATGGCCAAAGACATTGTCGGTGGGCGCACCGTAATGATGAAGGCACTCAACGATGTGGCGCAGGTCAATCAGGTGTACCCCAATAGTATGGTGGTGCAAATGTTCAACCAGACCAAAGGCCAGGAGCTCACCGATATTTTTAAAGGCGGTACTCCTCAGGAAAAAGAACAACTTATCAGTCTAATGGGCAGAATTGACCCCGCCAATGCAGGAAAATACCGGGCCGTCAGGTCATAATCCCGTGAAACAGATTGCCATCTTCGCATCCGGCACCGGCAGCAACGCCCGCCGCATCATGGAGCATTTCCAACACTCGGACGATATCCGCGTTCGACTCGTGGTGTCCAACAAAGCGGAGGCTCCGGTGCTCGAAACCGCTCGGAATTTCGGCGTGGAAACTCTCCTCCTCCAGCGCAACTCCTTCTACCACGATACCTCCCTGCTCGAAATCCTTCATCAAAAAGGGATTGACTTTATCGCACTGGCCGGATTTCTATGGCTCATTCCATCGTATTTAGTGGAAGCTTATCCCCGGAAAATGATCAATATTCACCCCGCCCTCCTCCCGGAATTTGGTGGTAAAGGAATGTACGGCATCCACGTGCACCAGGCCGTTTGTGCAGCAGGAAAATCCGTTTCCGGCATCACCATACACTATGTGGATGAACATTACGACGAAGGGCAAATAGTTTTTCAGGCCACTTGCGAAGTCGCTGCTACCGACAGCCCACAAGACCTGGCCAGAAAAGTGCTGGCACTCGAACACCTGCACTTTCCGTTAGTTTTGGAACAATTATTGCGCGGACAGCGCGTTATTGGAGCTAAAACAACCGATTAAAAAAATAAAAATACTACTTTTACACATACAAAACCTACTGACAATGAGCAAAACCACACTACTGCTACTGCTGGCGCTCTTCAGCACCCAGGTGTTGAGCGCACAAAACTGGAAAAAAGCACGCAAATCAGGCGACGAACTATACGAACAAGGTAAATATGCCGAAGCTGCTGCCCAATTTGAAGCAGCTTTCAAAAAGAAACCCAAAAACAAAGACCTGGCCTACAAAGCAGCCCAAACCTACTATACCATTCGCGATTATCGCAAGGCAGCAGAATATTTCAACTACATCAAGGACGACAACACTCAATATCCGATGTCAGGCCTCAAATATGCCGGCAGCCTGAAGCAGGACGGACGCTACGATGAAGCCAAAAGA